>JAYUZK010000032.1:0-10050 GCA_043751835.1 Gemmatimonadota bacterium
ATCGAAGCCAGGGGTTTCATTCTCGGCGGGGCGCTCGCCGAGCGGCTCGGCGCCGGTTTCGTCCCGATCCGGAAGCGGGGGAAGTTGCCTGGCGCCACGATCGGCCATGACTATGAGCTGGAGTACGGCACCGATCGAGTCGAGATCCACCGCGACGCCGTGGCCGCCGGCGAACGGGTGGTTCTGATCGACGATCTGATCGCCACCGGAGGGACCGCCGAGGCCGGCCTGTTCCTCCTCCGCCAGTTGGGTGCCGAGGTGGTGGAGGCCGCCTTCGTGATCGACCTGCCCGAGCTTGGGGGTCGTCGCCGGATCGAGAAGCTCGCCTGCCCGACTTACTGCCTGATGGATTTCGAGGGCCACTGACATGAAGGTGGCCGGCAAGTGGTACCGGACAATCGCGATCGGAGCCGACGGATGGAGCGTCGATGTCATCGATCAGACGGCGTTGCCGGGCCGGCTCGTTATCGCCCGGCTCACCGGTGTCACCGAGGCGGCCGCCGCCGTCCGCTCGATGATGGTTCGAGGCGCCCCGCTGATCGGCGTGACCGCGGCGTACGGTATGGCCCTCGCCATGCGGGCCGACCCGAGTGACGACCATCTCGAGGCCGCGGCACGGCTGCTGCTGGCCACCAGGCCGACGGCCGTCAACCTCCGGTGGGCGCTCGAGCGGATGACCGCTTCGCTGCGGCGAGTTCCACCAAGTGAACGAGTCGCCGCCGCCTACCGCGAGGCGGGCGAGCTGGCGGAACTTGACGTCCAGACCTGCCGCGCCATCGGTACCCATGGCGCCGCGTTGCTTCAGCACCGCTGGGAGGCTCTTGGAGGCAATCGGCCGCTCAACGTCCTGACCCATTGCAACGCCGGGTGGCTTGCCACGGTGGATTGGGGTACCGCGCTCGCCCCGATCTATCAGGTCCACGACAGCGGCCTCCCGATTCACGTCTGGGTCGACGAGACGAGGCCGCGCAACCAGGGACTGCTGACGGCGTGGGAGCTGACCGGGCATGGCGTGCCCTGCACGGTGGTGGTCGATAACGCCGGAGGGCATCTGATGCGATGCGGGCAGGTTGACCTTTGCGTGGTGGGCACCGATCGCACCACCCGGAACGGGGACGTGGCCAACAAGATCGGGACCTATCTCAAGGCGCTCGCCGCGGTCGACAACGGAGTTCCATTCTACGTTGCGGCACCCTCCTCGAGCATCGACTGGAGCCTGGCCGATGGCGCGGCCATCCCGATGGAGGAGCGGAGCGGTGATGAACTCGGCCTCGGTCCCGGCGTGCAGGTGGCCAATCCGGCGTTCGACGTGACCCCCGCCCGCCTGGTGACCGGACTCATCACCGAGCGGGGTGTGACTGAGGCAACCGAGGCCGGACTGGCCCACCTCTTCCCGGAATCCCGACCATGAGCGATCCCCGTCAGGCGGTGCTCGATGCGGCGCGGCGGAGCGTGGTGCTCGGGTTGACCCACGGCACCTCCGGCAACGTCAGCAGCCGGGTCGAGGCCGGCTTTGCCATCACCCCGACCGGCATCCCATATGACCGCCTCCTGCCGAGCGACGTGGTCGTGGTAGATCTCGACGGTCGCCCGGCTGCCGGCGAACGGCGTGCGCCGTCCAGCGAGTGGCGGATGCATGCGAGTGTCTATCGGGCGCGTCCGGAGATCGCGGCGATCGTCCACGGCCACTCGGTCGCCGCGACCGCGGTGGCCTGTCTCAAACGAGACCTTCCGGCGTTCCACTACATGATCGCGGTGGCCGGCGGCGACTCCGTTCGGTGCGCGCCCTATGCTACCTTCGGCACCGCGGAACTGGCCGACCTTGCCGTCACCGCGATGGCCGACCGGTGGGCCTGTCTCCTCGCGAATCATGGCCTGCTCGCCGCCGGCCGGTCGCTTGAGCACGCCTTGGCGGTCGGCGAGGAAGTGGAGTTCCTCTCGTCGGTCTACCTCAAGCTTTTCCCCCTGGGGGAGCCGGCCCTGCTCGCCGCCGCCGCCATGGGTGAGGTGATCAGCCGGTTCGAACGGTACGGCCAGCAACCTTCCCACTCAGGTACTCCAACATGACGATACGCTTGTCACTGGTTCTGATCGTGACGGCGGCTGTCGCCGGTTGCGGCAGGCCGTCCACCGGTCCTGCGGGGACGACCATCACGAACGTACAGATCGCCGACGGGAGCGGCGGCCCACTCAGGGCCGGCGCCGTCCGGGTGGTCGGCGACAGCATCGTCGCCGTCGGTGACGTCAAGCCGGCTTCGGGTGACTCGGTCGTCGACGGCCACGGTCTGGTGCTGGCTCCGGGCTTCATCGATACCCACAGCCATCATGATTGGGGACTCACCAAGACACCGGATGCCCTCGCGGCGGTGAGTCAGGGCATCACGACGATCGTGGCGGGGCAGGACGGCAGCCATCCCATGCCGCTCGCCGCGGCCATGGAATCGCTCATGGTCAAGAACCCCGCGATCAACGTGGCGTTCTACGCCGGCCACGGCACCATTCGAAGTGCGGTGATGGGGGCCGATTTTGCCCGTCACGCGACGGGCAAAGAAGTCGATTCGATGGCGGTACTTCTCAAACGCGAGATGGATGCCGGCGCGCTCGGCCTGTCCAGCGGGCTCGAATACGATCCAGGGATCAACTCCGATCGGTCTGAAGTGCTGGCGTTGGCCAAGGTGGCCGCCGCTTCCGGGGGACGGTACATCAGCCACATCCGGAGCGAAGACCGGTGGTTCTGGGAGGCGATCGACGAAATCATCACGATCGGTCGCGAGACGAAGATGCCGGTGCAGGTGAGCCACATGAAGCTCGCCATGATCACGCTCTGGAATCAGGCCGACAGTCTGACCCGGGTGCTCGACCGGGCCCGGGCGAGCGGCGTCGATATCACCGCCGATGTCTATCCGTACACCTATTGGCAATCGACCCTCACGGTGCTGTTCCCCAAGCGGGATTTTGCCAACCGGGCCGAGGCCCTGAAGATTCTCAAGGAAATTGCCAAGCCCGAGGGGCTCCTGATCGGAGACTTCGCGGCCAACCCTTCGTACGCCGGCAAGACGGTGGCCCAGATCGCGGTTCTGCGGCGTGAGGATCCGGCCTCGGCGCTGATGGAGCTGATCAAGGAAGCGCTCGCCTACAAGAAGGCTCATCCGGACGCGGGGGACGCCGAAAGCGTGGTCGCCACCAGCATGAGCGAGCCCGATGTGGCCAAGCTGCTGGCGTGGGAGCACACCAACGTCTCGTCAGACGGTGCGCTGGATGGCGCCCACCCCCGAGGATACGGCGCTTTCCCGCGGGTGCTTGGGCGGATGGCTCGGGACGAGAAAGTCTTTCCATTCCCAGTTGCGATCAGGAAGATGACGAGTCTGTCGGCGGCCCATATGGGCATCCGGCGGCGTGGCATGGTGGCGCCGGGATATTTCGCGGATCTGGTCCTGCTCGATCCGGCGACGGTGATCGACCATGCCACGCCCGCCGAGCCGCATCTGGTGTCGTCGGGGATCGAACGGGTCTGGGTGAATGGTCAAACGGTCTGGCAGGCGGGGAAAACGACCACCGCACGGCCGGGCCGGGTCCTCAAGCGGCAGGTGCCATGAATTTCGCCGACCGGGTCCTGGCCGCCGAACGGCGTATCCGGCCCCATGTGCGCGAAACCCCGCTGCTCGAGTCGCCGGGCCTGTCCGCGATGGCCGGCGCCCGGATCTGGCTCAAACTGGAGAACCTCCAGATCACCGGCTCGTTCAAGCTGCGGGGGGCCCTGAGCAAAGTCCTGGCGCTCACGGATGCCGAGAAGGCCCGGGGCGTGGTGACGGCCTCGACGGGAAACCACGGAGCCGCGACCGCCTACGCCGGCCGGATCGCCGGAATCGTGCCGACGGTGTTCGTTCCCCACGGAGCGGCGCGAACCAAACTCGAGCGAATCCGGTCGTTAGGCGCCGTGGTGGAATTCCACGGCGAGGATTCGGCCGACACCGAGCGGCATGCCCGGGCGGTTGCCGAACGGACCGGCCAGGTGTTCGTCTCGCCCTACAACGACTGGGACGTGATGGCGGGGCAGGGAACCATCGGGGTGGAACTGCTCCGGCAATGCCCCTCGCTCGACGCGGTGGTGATCGCCGTGGGTGGCGGCGGGCTGATCGGAGGCATCGCCGGGTATCTCAAGGCGAGCCGTGGGTCGATCGAGATTGTCGGCTGTCAGCCGGTCAACTCGGCCGTGATGGCCAAGTCGGTGGAGGCCGGAACGATCCTCGATCTACCGTCCCTGCCGACCCTGTCCGACGGAACCGCCGGCGGAGTCGAGAAGGACACGATCACCCTGGAATTCTGCCGGACGAAGGTAGGGTGCTACGACCTGGTCGATGAGGCGGCGATCGAGGATGGGGTCCGCCTCGCGTTCAATGAGGAACGGCTGGTGGTCGAGGGCGCCGCGGGGCTCGCGATCGCCAGTGCCCTCCGGATCGCGCCCGGATTCGCCGGCCGCCACGTGGCCGTGGTGCTCTGTGGCGGCAATATCGGCGCCGACACCTGGTACGGCATCATGAACGACCGCTAAGACGGCGGGATGCGGAGCGTGACCTCGTCGCCGGGCGATACGGTAATCTCGTCCGACACCGGCGTCCGGGAACTCCCGATCGGGTCGGCCATGAACCGGAGTGACGTCAGCGAGCGGACGAGGTATTTCGGCAGGGTAAATTTGGTCTGGCCGTTGCCGGTGGCCAGGCCGAGGCGAACCCGGCGACCGCTTTCGAGGACGTAGATCGTCATGTCGGGGAAGGACTGATTGTCCACGACGAGAATGGTCGGGGTGTTGGGATCGATCTCGGTTTCGACCCGGTTGGATTGGCACCCGACGGCGGCCAGGACGGCCATGGCAACCAGCATGCGTTTGACTTGCGACAACATTGTTGTGTCCCTTCTGTTCCACGCCGGTCCGACGCCTTCATGCCCCTGACACCGGCTTCCCGCCGATCCCCCTATTGGGATGATTCCAGGATCCGATGACCGACCACGTTCCCTCCGTCGCCGAGATCGACGCCGCGCTCGCCCGCCTTGCCCCGCTCATCCGACAGACCCCGGTCTGGGAGTGGCGGGACGACCTGTTGCCCGGTCGGCTCGGCGGCCGTAGCTCGGTGATCCTCAAACTCGAACTGTTCCAGCACTCCGGCACGTTCAAGGCCCGGGGTGCGCTGATGAATATGCTCGCACTCAGTCCGGAACAGAGCAAGCGGGGGGTCACCGCCGTGAGCGCGGGCAACCACGCGGCGGCCGTGGCCTACGCCGCTCACACGGTGGGGACGAGCGCCAAGGTCGTGATGCCGAACACGGCGAGCCCGGCGCGCATCGCGATCTGCCGCCGGTATGGCGCCGAGGTGATTCTCGCCGACGATGTGGCGGCGGCGTTCGCCACGGTCAAGGAGATCGAGGCGATCGAAGGACGGGCGTTCGTCCATCCGTTCGAGGGCGAGACGACCGCCACCGGTACCGCGACCCTGGGGCTCGAATTGATGCGCCAGGTGCCCGATCTCGATGCCGTGGTGGTGCCGATCGGCGGCGGTGGGCTGATCGGCGGCGTTGCCGCGGCGGTCAAGCAGGTCAATCCCCGGTGTCGGGTGTACGGGGTGGAACCGGTGGGCAACGATGTCATCAAGCGAAGCGTGGTGTCCGGGGTTCCGGAGCAGGCCCGGAACGTCCAGACAATCGCCGATAGTCTGAGCCCGCCGTTTGCGCTGCCCTACAGCCTCGGCCTGGTCCGTCGGTTCGTGGATGACATCGTACTCGTGTCGGATGACGATCTCACAGCGTCGCTCTATTTACTCTTTGCCCGCGCCAAGCTCGCCGTCGAACCGGCCGGCGCGGCCACCACGGCGGCGCTGCTCGGGCCGCTCCGCCAACAGCTGACGGGTCAACGGGTCGGTCTGATCGTCTGCGGCGCCAACATCGAGCCGGCCCGCTTCGCCGACTATCTGATTCGCGGCGAGCAGCGGTGGCTCGAGCGAGCGTGATGCGGCGGCGGTGGCGGCGGACAAGGTCGCCGGCACGGTTCGCGGTATCTTCATTCTGGCCGGCCTTGGCTGGGCGCGAACCTCCTGCTCGGATGGTGATGTGATTACGATGCTGCTGTACCTCGTTCTTCTCGGCGGCCTGGGTATCCTCCTCCTGGCGTCCGCGAGCACGGTGCGCGACGCGATCCGGCAACGGGCCGGGCCCCGCGGCATCCTCATTTCCTTCGGATTCGCGCTACTCTCCCTGCTCGGTATCTGGGCGATTCTCGTCTGACCCCCACGCGGACGGACCCATGACCAGCACCACCATTCAGGTCCGGAAAGCCGGGCCGGCCGATCTTTCCGAACTGGCAAGGTTGTTCGACGGGTATCGCCAGTTCTATCACCAGCCTTCCGACCTGCCGAAGGTCACCCGTTTTCTCGAGGACCGGCTTCGGAATGCCGATTCCTTCGTGTTCCTGGCCCGGGTCGAGAACGACGAGAAGCCGGCGGGGTTCATGCAACTGTACCCCGTCTTCTCCTCCGTCACGATCGGGCGGGCGCTGATCCTCAACGATCTCTTCGTATGCCCTGAGCTCCGGGGGCGCGGCGTGGCCCGGGCGCTGTTGGAGCGGGCCGCCGCCTTCGGCCGCGATACCGGGGCGAAGTATCTCGAACTGGCGACCCAGATCTCGAACACCAGCGCTCAGCGCCTGTATGAAGGCGCCGGGTGGGTCCGGGAAACCGAGTTCCTGCACTACGAACTCGACCTTCGTTGAGCCGGCCGGGCTACCTTCACTGGCATGAGCGGCGGATTCCAGGACCACTTCTCGACCCGAGCCGACCGGTACGCGGTGTTCCGGCCGATCTATCCGGCCGCGCTGTACCAGTGGCTCGCGACCCAGGTCCCCCGCCATGACGCCGCCTGGGACTGCGCTACGGGCAATGGCCAGGCGGCGCTCGGCCTGGCCCCGTTCTTTGATCAGGTATTCGCCACCGACGCGAGCGCATCGCAGTTGGCCCAGGCGACGCCCGGGCCGAACATCGCGTACCGGGTCGCGACGGCCGAGTCTTCCGGACTGCCCGACCATTCGGTGGACCTCATCACCGTGGCTCAGGCAGCGCACTGGTTCGATCGGCCCCGGTTTTTCGCCGAGGTGGCCCGGGTGGCCCGGCCGGGTTCCGTGCTCGCGATCTGGATGTACAACTTGATGGAGGCCGATCCGGCGGTGAATCGGCTGATCGGGCGGCTCTATTCCGACATCGTGGGCCCGTTCTGGCCCGGTGACCGGGTTCTCATCGACACCGACTATCGCAGCATCGAGATTCCGTTCCCGGAGTTCGATCCCCCGGCCTTCGAGATGACGGCCGACTGGTCCGGCGACCATTTGCTCGGCTATCTCCGAACCTGGTCCGCCGTGAATCGGTACGTGGAGGCGAAGGGCCATGATCCGGTCGGGCTGATCGAACCGGAGTTGGTGGAGGCCTGGGGAGGGCGCGATGTCATCCGAACGGTCCGGTGGCCGCTCAGGCTCAGAACCGCCCGGATCCTCGGGGGGCCGCCCGCGTTGTTGACGCCGTAGATTCGGAAACCCACTGGTCGAAGTTGGAGGTATTCGATGGTTTCGCAGATCCTGACGCTGGTCCTGGCCCTGACGGTGCCGCCCAAATCCGGGCGGGTCGCCCCGTACGCCTTCACCAACGTCACCGTAATTCCCATGGACCGGGAACGGATCCTTCCCAGCCAAACCGTGGTGGTACTCGGCGATCAAATCATCGCGCTCGGACCCAACGGGAAGATCGCGATTCCCTCCGATGCGATCCGGATTGACGGGACGGGCAAATTCTTGATTCCGGGGCTGGCCGAGATGCATGCCCACGTTCCGCCGGGCCCCACGGTGGCCGATTCGGTCATCGAGCGGGTGCTGGCTCTCTTCGCCCTGAATGGGGTCACGACGGTCCGGGGGATGCTCGGTGATCCCCGTCATATCCCCCTCCGGGCGCGGGCAGCTGCCGGGGAATTGCTGAGTCCGACGATCTACACCTCGAGCCCGTCCTTGAACGGCAATTCGATGAAGACCGGCGCGGCCGCGGCCGATTCCGTCCGGAAGTACCGCGCGGCCGGATACGACTTCCTCAAGATTCATCCCGGCATCTCGCGCGGCGTGTTCGATACCATCGCCGCCACGGCTCGGCAAGTGGGCATCCGATTCGCCGGCCATGTGCCGCTCGAGGTTGGGATCGAGCACGCCATCGATCAGGGGTATTGGACCGTTGATCACCTCGACGGCTTCATCGAGGGCCTGGTACCGGAGAATCGGGCGTTTACCACGGAGGAAGACGGTTTCTTCGGACTCGGCGTCGTGATGCGGGCTGATGAGGCTCGGATCCCGATGCTCGCGGCGAAGGCCAAGGCGGCCGGAGTGTGGGTCGTTCCCACCGAGACGCTGATGCGGTACGTGGTTGGCAACTACACCGCCGCCGAGATGGCCGCCTGGCCCGAGATGCGCTACTGGTCCCGGGAGGGCATCGCGGAGTGGGTCAAGCAGACCGACGGATTTCGCGGGGATGGCGCCCCGGCGGCAGCGAAGGCACGCTACCTCGACCTTCGCACCAAACTGATTCGGGGTCTCCATCAAGCCGGGGTCGGCTTCCTGCTCGGCTCGGACGCGCCGCAGATCTGGAACGTGCCGGGGTTCTCGGTGCGCCGGGAGCTGGTCTATCTCGTCGATGCCGGCCTCACGCCCTTCCAGGCGCTCGAGTCCGGGACCCGGAACGTCGCCGCCTTTTTCGGCACCCTCGAGAAGACCGGAACCGTCGCGGTCGGCAAACGGGCCGATCTGATTCTGCTGGAGGCCAATCCGCTCGCCGACATCACGGCGGTCGGACGGCAGGCTGGCGTGATGCTGGGCGGCCGCTGGTTGTCGGCCGCGGAGATCACCAAACGTCTCGATGGCCTCGCGGCCAGGTAGGAGATCCTCGCATGTTGATCGTTGTGTTGTTGCTGCAGACCAAGGTCGTGGTGCCCCCGGCCGCGCGGCAGATTGAATGGGCCGTCCAGGCCGCGCCCGAGCGGATGCGGGCCGATGCGACGGTGCTGGGGTACGACCCGGCCGGGAAGATGGCCGTACTTCGGAAAGGCACCGGGTCGCTGGTCTGTCTCGCGGACGATCCGGCCCAGCCGGATCACCACGTGTCCTGCTACCACAAGGATCTCGACCCGTACATGGCGCGAGGCCGGGAGCTCAGGGCGGCGGGTCAGAAGCCATCCGTGATCGAGAGTACCAGACTTGCGGAGATCAAGAGCGGCAAGCTCAAATTGCCCTCCCAGGCGGCGGCGCTCTATCAGCTGATCGCGCCGCCCGGTAACGCCGATCCGGCCACCGGCGTCGTCACCAAGGCTCAGTCGATGTTCGTCGTCTACCTTCCCTACGCGACGCCGGAGACCACCGGACTGTCTCTGGCGCCGAAACCCGGGCAGCCGTGGCTGATGGATCCCGGCAAGCCCTGGGCCCACGTCATGATCACGCCGTGAACCCTAACGAGGCAGCTTGATGTCGAGGTCGGCCACCACGTAGGCCAGCACCGCCATTGCCGCGACGTTCATCGCCACCTCGCGGGGGTCGAGTTTGTCGACGTTGTCGGCCTCGGTGTGGTGGTACCAGAAGTACCTGGTGCCATCGACGTTGTGCCCGGCCCCCGGAACGCCGTCTCGCATGATCGGGCCGATGTCGGCACCGCCACCGCTGGATCCGATCGAATCCGCGCCGACCCGCTTCAACAGGGGCGAGATCTGCCTGATGATCGCGCGGGCCGCCTCGGATCCGGTGAACCCAAAGCCGGTCGGCCGGAACACGCCGCCATCGGATTCAATCGCGAGGACGTGATTGCCGAGTTCAGCCTTGTGAGCGTCGCGGTAGGCTTCGCCGCCCCGACCGCCGTTCTCCTCGTTGGTCCAACCGACCACTCGAATGGTTCGGCGGGGCGTGAGGCCGAGTTTCTTCATCAACCGCACGGCTTCCCATGCGATCACCACGCCGCCGGCATCGTCCATGGCTCCGGTCCCGAC
>JAYUZK010000033.1:0-18350 GCA_043751835.1 Gemmatimonadota bacterium
TCCGACGCTTGGCGTCCTCAAGGCACCCGCAGTAAGCGGTGTGGGGATCAGGAAAGGGCACTGATCTCTCCGCGCGGATGCTGACTTACCGCGGGCTCCTGGACACCTACAGCCACGTGGTCGAAGGCATGGAAGAACGGGCCGCGGAGCGCCTCGAGGCCGTCATTATGGGGCTGGAAACACGCACCGCGGGCGGATTGCCCTAACATTGCCCACAAGACGCGCCACCAACAAGAAAGGGCCTCCGACGATGGAGGCCCTTCTCGTTGCTGGTCATTCACTTACGTCCAGAGCGGGCGACCGGGCTCGAACCGGCGACATTCAGCTTGGGAAGCTGACGCTCTACCAACTGAGCTACGCCCGCATCGCCGGTAAAATGGTTTCCCATCGGGGGTGGGGCAAGCCCCTCCCCCGCCGGCCCAACCTCATTTCTGCCGATAGCGCCAGCCCGCGATATCGACGCCCTTGGCCTCCACGGAGATGGCCTGGGTGGCGCCGGTCTGCAGTACCCCCAGCACCACTTCCTTGGAATCGACCACGGTTCCAGCCGAGGTGACGAATTCGATGACAATCGTCACCGCGCCGGGCTTGATGGCCTTGCCCTGCGCGTCGGTCGGGGCGCGCCCGGTGGCGCTCCCTTGGATCTTCGCGGTGTTCCGGCCGATCTGGAAGTTGTTCATTTCGACGGTGACCGGGAGTCCCACCAGCTTTTCGGCCGCCTTGAGCACCTCGGCGTCGTGCTTCAAACCCCGGTGGCCCTGCCCCAGCAATCGGTAGACATCCTCGTTCATCGGCTCGATCGCCACGAGTTTGCCCGCGGACTCAACCAGCTTCTCGTAGTCTTTGAGCGCCAGGAAGGCATTGGCCAGGTTGTAGATCGCATCGCGACTGTAGGGATTGCGAGAGGCGGCCTTTCCGAAGGCCAGCACGGCGTCCTGGTACCGCTGGGCGTTGAACGCCGCGACGCCGATGGCGAGAATATCCTGGGTGTCGAGCGAGTCGAGGTTCTGTTTCGACATGTCCCCGACCATGGCATTCTCGAGGCTGTCGGCCTCCTTGGCGTTACCGCTCGCCCGGAGCGACTGCGACAGCGCTTTCCTGGCATCCATGTTCTTCGAATCCATCGCCAGGTACTTCCGCAACGTTTCGACCGCCTCCTTGTGTTGGCCGAGCTTCTGATACATCAGCGCCAGGTTGAGGGTGGTGGACTTCCGATCCTCGCCCAGGGTCGTATCCCCCGCCGCGATCTTGGCTTCAGTGATCACCATCGCCTTGGCGAAATACACCGCGGCGCTATCTTCATGCCCCGAGTTGGCGAACAGGACGCCGAGATTCGAGACGACCTGCGGCATGTCACTGAAGAGCCGACTCGCGTCCCGGAACAGCACGATCGCGCCCGGGATGTCATTTTTCTGCTGCAGGTCGAAGCCCGCCCTCGCCAGATTGGCCCAATTGTTCTGCCGGTACTGCCCGATGTCGAGTTCGCACTGCGGCTGGAGCGTCTGGGCCTTGGTAAAGGCCGAGTCCACGCCGCCAACATCGCCCTGCATCAGGTAGACCCGAGCCAGGTAGTACCAGGCAGCCGCATTGGTCGTCTGGCCTTCTTTGGCCATGGCCTGGACGATCAGATCCTTGGCTTGCGCCAGGCTCGCCTTCTTGTCGGCTTTGGGTTCATAGGCCTTGCGCAGGGCATCGATGCCCTTCTGCACGCCGCCCTGCGCCTTGATCGGGCAGAGCGGGACCGTGAACTTGGCCGGCTGGATTTCAGCCAGTTTCGGCTGGAGTACGGGAGTCTGGGCGTACGCCGTCCCCGCCATCGCCGTCGCGAGAACCCCAGTCCAGATGCGCTTCATCGTCATGACTCCTATTCAGGTGAGCAATGGCGGCGTGGTCCGCGAGCGGAACGCCTCGTCTTGAATCCTGCGAAACAACTCGTGGGCACCGACCCCGGTCCGCCGCGCGATGGCCGCCACGTCGTCGAACTCGGGTTTGACACGGGGGCCATCGGGCCCCCACAACGTCTTGACCCGGACCGATTCCCCGCCCGAGTCGGTAAACGACCAGTGGTCGCGATCCAGAGTAGTACGCTCGAGCCGAGCCTGCCTAACGCCCCCGGTCGTGGAGTGACGGAAGAACGCGATGGTGACGGCGCCGGCCCGATCCTCCGCGGCCAGGGCTTCGACGCGAAGCGACATTCGGCCTTTCTTGGCCATCGTCATCCAGCACTGTACGTCGATCGCGCCGGCGGCGACGAGGGCATCGCGGAGAGGCTCGAGATACTCCGGATTGAAGTCGTCAAGGTCCGTCACCAGCGCCACGACCCGGTCCGCCGGCTCGGCCTCGAACTCGCCCAGGACGATCCGGAGCGTGTTGGCATAGGCCATCGGGCTCCGGCCGCCGGCGCCGAACCCGGTTCGGGCGGTGCGCCACACCCGGTCCGGCATCGGTCCCGTCACCAGCGTCCGCAGCAAGGTCGCACCGGTTGGCGTGACGGCTTCCCCCACCACCGGCCCGTTCGGCGCGATCGGGAGGCCCTCGAGCAGCAGCGCCGTGGCCGGAGCCGGCACCGGCATCCGGCCATGCGCCGCGCGGACCCAGCCCTGGCCCACCGCCACGGGGCGGGTGTAGACCGCCTCGACGTCCAGGGCCTCAAATCCCTCGATCACGCCTACGATATCGACCAGGGCATCGGCCCCCCCGACTTCGTGGAGGACCACCTGATCGAACGGAATCCCGTGGATCTTCGCCTCGGCCTCGGCCAACAGTCGGAAGGCCTGACTCGCCCGATCCTTGACCCCGGGCGAGAGATCGGCGCAGGCGATCATCCCGAGCAGCTCCCCGATATGGCGGTGCGGATGTTCGTGATGATGGTGATCGGGCCCGTGGTGGTGCCCGTGGTCGGGGTGGTGGTCGTCATGGTCGTGATCAGGGACGTCGGCCGGTCCCTCGGTTGCACCACCGGGCCCCACCACCGTCACCTTGGTGGCCCGCATCCCGCCCCGCATCACATCGGCGCATTCGACCCGCACATCTTCGAGCCCCAACCGGGCCGGGAGCGCCTCGAGCCAGGCGCTGCCGCCCCCAAGGTCGATCAGCGCCCCCAGCAGCATGTCGCCGCTGGCACCGGCAGCCGGATCGATGAGGGCGAAACGCATGGCTGACATAGGCGGGCAAATATCGCCCCCGGAGCGGGATCCGGCAACGCCGTCTCAGCGGTAGAGCCACCCCGCCCCGGTATTGAAGACCACCACTCGATCCCCAGCGGCAATGTCCCCGTGCTCCCGGAGAAGACGGGCCGCGACGAGCCCGGCGCCGCCTTCGGGCGAGCAGTCGATTCCCTCGGTCCGGGTCGCCAGATCCGCCGCCTGGGACAGTTGCTCGTCGGCGACCGCGACGGCTCCGCCGCGGCTCTCCCGAAGCGCCGTGAGCATCAACCGGTCGCCCAGTGGCCCAGGCACCCGAAGGCCGCTGGCAACGGTCCATGGATTGTCCCACGGCTGACACTCCGCCAAGCCGGCCTTGAATGCGCGGACCACCGGCGCGCAGCCGTCCGACTGCACCGTGAACATCCGCGGCATCCGGGGTCCGATCCATCCGGCCGCCGCAAGCTCGCCGAATACCTTCCACATCCCGATCAGACCGGTCCCGCCGCCGGTGGGATAGAGAATGACCTCGGGGAGCTCCCAGCCGAACTGGTCGGCGAGCTCGAGGCCCATGGTCTTCTTGCCTTCGATCCGATAGGGCTCCCGGAGCGTCGACAGATCGAGCGCGCCGGACTCGGCGGCGTAGGCCCGGCTCGCCTTGCCGCAGTCGCCGATATGCCCGTCGAGCAGATGGAGGTCGGCACCGAAGGCCGCAATCTGGGTGAGAATCGGCTTCGGGGTTGTCTTGGGCGCGTAGACCCGAACCCGGGCCCCGCCGCGGGCCCCATAGGCCGCGGCCGCGACGCCGGCGTTGCCCGCCGTCGGCAGGGTGAAAGCACTGGCGCCCGCCGCGAGGGCCCGCGTGATCGCCGCGGAAAGACCGCGGGCCTTGAACGACCCGGTCGGGTTGGTGCCCTCGTCTTTGATCCAGAGGCGCTCGATACCGAGGGCGGCGCCGAGGCGCGGCACGGCGAGGAGTGGGGTCTCGCCCTCTCCGAGACTGATCGGCTGCTCCCCGGGCGCGAGCGGGAGAAACGACCGGAACCGCCACATGCCCGCACCAGCCGGTGCCAGCTTCTCCTCCGGCGGATGACGGCGATCAGGATACCGGACGAGCCACGGTTTGCCGCAGCCCGGGCACACCGTCTGGATTCCTTCGGCCGAAGAGCGGGCCGCGCAGAGCGAGCATTCAAGATGCCAGTCGATCATGACGAGCCGACCCTTCAGGTGGTGGTCTTGAGGTGTTCGAGAACCCGCTCCGCGAGCACGGTGGAAAATCCGGCGAGTGAGGCAATCTCGGCCGCATTCGCGGAGCGGACACCCGCGAGGCTGCCGAACCGCTCGATCAGGACGCGGCGTCGATTCGGGCCGACTCCCGGGATCGACAGCAACTGCGAGCTGATCGTTCGCTCGGTGCGGCGCTTGCGATTGTAAGTAACGCCGAAACGATGGGCTTCATCCCGAGCCCGCTGGAGCAGCTTGAGTCCGGCATGCCGGCGGGAGAGCCGCAACGGCTCGGACTGGTCGGGGAGATAGATCTCCTCTTCCCGCTTGGCGAGGCCGATGAACGGCAGCGGGGGAAGGCCGAGCGCCGCGGCGGCCTCGAGCGCGGCACCAAGCTGTCCCTTCCCGCCGTCGATCACGACCAGATCCGGGAGCGGGTCCCCTTCGTCCCGTCGCCGGGTGAAGTAGCGGGTCACCACTTCGTGGATCGCCGCGTAGTCGTCCTGCTGGGCGACTCCCTTGATCTTGAACTTCCGGTACTCGGCTTTCTTCGGCCGGCCCGCTTCGAACCAGACCAGCGAGCCCACGGTATCGCGCCCCTGGTTGGTCGAGATATCAATGCAGATCAGTGTCCGAGGCACCGCCGAGAGACCTAACGCTCGGCCGAGTGAGTAGACCGGATCATCGGCCCGCTCGTCGGTCTCGAAGCTTTCCAGTTTCAAGCTCTCGAGGAGGTGGCGGGCGTTCTGCTCGGCAAGGTCGAGCCAGCGCCGGCCGGTCCCCCGCTGCGGGAGGCTCCAGTCCGACGGGCCGAACACCACCTGGATCTGCTCGAAATCGGCTGGTGGGAACGGCAGCAGCACGCGCCGGGCGCGCCCTTCCGCGATGAGGTAATAGCGGACCAGGAAGTGCTCCAGAATCCCGGCGTCCTCTTCGTCCTCGAGGTTGTCGAGAATCCGGTGATCGCGGGCGATCAGGCAGCCGGCCCTGACCCGAAGCATGGTGCAGACGGCATCATCGCCGTCGCGGGCATAGCCGATCACGTCGGCATCGCCGCCGGCCACCAGCTCGACGGTGCCGGGCTGGTCGACCTGTTCCAGCCACTTGAGCGCGTCGCGAAGATCCTTGGCCCGTTCAAAGTCCTCGCGCCCGCTCGCGGCGACCATCATGTCCCGCAAGCGCCCCCGGACGTCAGCCGTCCGGCCCTCCAGAAACCGGACTACCTCGTCGATCATCGCCCGATACGACCCTTCATCCTGCCGGCCGACGCAGGGCGCCTGACACCGTCCGATGTGATAGTCGAGACAGGGGCGTTCACGCCGCTCGCGGGGCAGATCGTCGGCGCAGCTCCTCACGGTGAAGATCCGGCGGATCAAGGCCAGGGTCCGCCGCATGTCGGCTACGTCGGTATACGGGCCGAAATAGCGGGCCCCGGCGAGATCGCGGCGCCGGGTGACCAGAACCCGCGGAAACGGTTCTTTCACCGTTACGGCGATGGAGGGATAGCTCTTGTCGTCCTTGAGGCGCACGTTAAAACGAGGCTGATGCTCCTTGATGAGGTTGTTCTCGAGCAGGAGCGACTCGACCTCGTTGCCCACGACGATCGTTTCGACGTCGGCAATCTGGCGGACCAGCAGTTGATTCTTGGGGCTCTGCGCGTGGTCGGCCGTGAAATAACTGCGGACCCGGCTCCGGAGGCTCTTGGCCTTCCCGACGTAGAGCACGCCCCCGTCGAGGCCCTTCCAGAGATAGACCCCGGGGCCGTCCGGCAGCGTGTCGAGCTTCCGCTCCAGGCTTTCCGGCGGCGGGACGGTCATCGGCCGCGCGACATCCGGACCCGGAGCGCCGCCATGGTCGGCGCTCCCATCAGGGTGGCGATGACCAGGTAGAGCACGCCGAAGACGGAGAGGACCAGAAGCCGGTTGGTCCCCCGCTCGCTCAGCAACAGATTCGGCACTGTGGCCGCCGCCGCCGCGATGCCCGCCGCCAGCCACAACTTGAGCACCAGAACCCGGCCGAGCGAAAAAGGGCCGATCCGGCGGGTGAGGGACCGCCGCAGCAGGCCCGCCTCGACCCATCCAGCCAGACCGGCGGATGCGGTGAGGCCGGCCGTGCCCCAGCGCGGATTCACGCCCAGGATTCCCGGCAGATACAGCGATGCGGCGATACCCAGTGCGACGGTGAGCGTCACCCGGACGATCGCGAACCGGAGCGGCGACCGGGTGTCCCCGAGGGCGTAGTGAGCCGACGTCCAGAGCCGGCCCAGCGTCGAGGCGAGTAGCCCGATGGTGGCTCCCGCCATCGTACCCCAGACCCAGTCGGTGTCCTCGAGCGTAAACCGGCCGGTCTCGAGCGCGAGGCCCGCGATGGGGCGCCCAAGGACGATCATCGCCATCACCGAGGGAATGATGAAGAAGGCGACGTTGCGGGAGGCCCGCTCGATCCGATCCCGGAGGGCATCGGCCCCAGCGGCTTCGGCGAGGTCGGGAAGCTCGGCCGCCGCAACCGAGACGCCGAAGAGGCTGACCGGAAGGGTGTAGAGGAGCTGGGAATTGGTGATTGCCGCAACGGCGCCGATCGGGAGCCAGCTCGCGATGATGCCATCGAGAAAGGCGCTCACCTGCACCACCCCGCGGCTCAACAAGGCGGGGCCGAAGTTCCGGACCACGGTCCGGACGGACTGGCTCCGGCGATCGAGTGAGAGACGCACACCGCCCAGCAGGCGCCAGACGCGCGGGAACTGGAGCCCAAGTTGGACCAGTGCGCCAATCCCCGCGCCGTACGCCGCCCACAACACCAAGCGGCCCTCCCCCGCTCGGCCCGCCCCGATCATCGTCATCGCGATGATCGCCACGTTCCAGCCGACCGGCGCGGCGTAGGAAAGGAAAAATTCCCGGTGGGAGTTGAGAACGCCAAGACACCAGGCCGACATCACCAGCAGGCCGACCCCGGGAAACATGATCCGGACCAGATCGATGGCGATCGCCCTCCGGGGTCCCGCGAACCCCGGCGCCAGGACCGCCACGATCGCCGGCGTTGCAATCACGCCGACAGCCACGACCAGGGTGACGACGGCAGCGAGAAGCCCCGCCGTGGCCCCTGCCAGCCGGCGGGCCTCTTCCGTCTGGCCCTGGGCCCTGAGCCGGCTGTATTCCGGAATGAACGAGGCGGAGAGGGCACCTTCGCCGAAAAGGTTCTGAAGAAAGTTCGGAATCCGGAACGCGGCGGCCAGGGCGTCGGCGGTCGTCGTGGCCTGGCCAAAGTAGTGGGCCAGCACCCGTTGGCGGACGAGGCCGAAGATCCGGCTCGCGAAGATCCCGGCCGCCACCCAGGCGGCGCCGTGGCCCGACGACCCGCGACTCATCCGCGCCCGAGGAACCAGGCCGCGATGTGATCGGCCAATGGGTCGAGGAGCGAGAGACCGTACCGGCCCGACAACGCCGGCAACCCGATGCCCCGTTCCTGCGGGACGCCACGCGGCCGCACGGCGTTCCGAGCTCGCTCAAGCTGGGTCACGAGTTCGCCCTGGCGTCGCTTCTGCGCCTGCAGCAACCGCTTCTCGAGGTCGGCCGCCGAACCCAGTTGCCCACCCCGGGCTGATTCCACCGACTTCTCGAGAGTCGGGTCGATCTGGCGGGCGACCTCGGCGAGTCGGCGGTACGCCGCCTCGATCCCGGCCCGAAGATCCGCCAATGCTGGCTCGAAATCAGCAGGAGCGAGAGCCCGGAGGGTCCGTTGCTCAAGAGTCTGGTCAGGCGCCATGAGGTCGCCGAGCGACGCGCCAAATCTCTCGAGGGTCCGATCCACCCGGGGCTCGACCAGGAGGCCGGACCAGCGCGGCACCGGCGCCTGGCGGTGGATCCCCAACGGCTGATACAGCGCCTCCGCAAGGCGGAGATACCGAAGCTCCCCGGGCCCGGCGACGTACGCCACCGTGGGCAGCAGGGCGCTTTCAACCACGGGCCGGAGCAGGACGTTGGCCGAAAGCCGGTCCGGGTTGTCCATCGCGACGGCGCGGAGGGCCTCCGCCGAGATGACATCCCGGCCCCGGCGCGATCGGAAACCCGCGCCGTCCGGAACCAGCCGGTCCCGGCCCGCTTGCCCGTCGAGAAACACCAGCGTCGCTCCATCGCCCACCTTCACGTCAGGGCCGGAGCCGGCCGCCACGAGCGCGTCCGACCGCGCCACGAGCAGCTGGTTGAGTTCCGCCGCCCGCCCGGCGGCCTCGAGCAGGAGCGGCGCCGCCGCCCGTCTGGCCGACGATTGGGTCGGATCAAAGCAGACGATCCCGAAGGGCTTGAGAATCTCCGCCAGCGCGCCGCCGCAGGCGCCGGCCAGACTGGCCCCAATCCGGTAGTGGCGGCCAAGCCAGCCTAACGTCTCGTCACGGGCCGGGCTCGGCGCGAGCGCGGCGCCGAGTTGAGCCAGCAGCTCTTCGACTCTGGCAGGCACCGGCTCGCGATAAAGCGGCGTCATCGGGGCGTCGGCGGGGCGGGCATCGAGGCCGGCCGTCACCAGCGTACCATCCGGCGCGTACCAGCTGGCCGAGGCGGCCTCCGCGTAGTCGTGGTCGTCGCCGGCGAGCCAGAAGACGGGCACCACGGGGCGGTTCCACCGCCGCTCCAGGTCGAGGGCGAGGCCCCGGGCGGAAAGCGCTTTGTGGATCGTGTACAGCGGGCCGGTCAGCAGCCCCGGCTGCTGGCCCGTGGTCACCACCAAGACGTCAGGGTGGGCCAGCTTCGCCATCGCCTCTGGAGTTGCGGGCAGCATCGCGTCCAGCAGGGCTGGGGCGACCCCCCCTGGCCGCGGCGCCGGCAACTCCCAGGAATCCGCCAGGGGCGTATCGACGATCCGAAGCATCAGCCGGTCCTCACAAAGAGAATCACCCGAGGCTGATCAGGCCCGGCCGGCGCCCCGTCGTATGATCCGAACTGGTGGACAACCGCGCCACCGGCCGCAGTCAGCATCTGGGCCAGGTCATCGCGCCGGAGGAGGCGGACCCGCTCCATGAACTGCCGGCCGTCGGGTGTGGTGATGGTCTTGATGACGAACCGCCCCTCTTCGTGGAGCCATCGCTCGACGGTGACGGGACCGGCCGCCGTCGTCATGACCTCGGTCGGCACCAATGCCCGGGACACCGCCTCGGCATTGAGAAAGTCCAGCACGAACCAGCCGCCCGCTTTCACGGGCACCAGCATCTCGGCGAGCGCGGCCCGATGTTCGTCGTCGGTTTCGAAGTAGCCGAAGCTGGTGAACAGGTTGACGGCCAGATCGAATGAGCCGGGCCGGAAGGGCAGCTGACGGATGTCCGCTCGAACCAGCGGAATGCCGGCCACAACCTGGGCCCGCTGGAGCAGGTGGCGCGAGAGATCGATCCCGACGGTCCAGTGCCCCCGGTCCGCAAACGCGCGGGCATGGCGCCCCGCTCCACAACAGATGTCCAGCACCCGGGCGCGGGCGCCGAGGGGCACGGTCCGGCCCACGAGGGCGATCAGCCGCTCGGCGTCCGTCTCGTCCCGGTGGGGATAGAGTTCGAGATACTCCTCCCCGAACCACTCTTCGAACCACTCACCCATCGGTCGCCCGCTATTTGTGGTATTTCTCGCCGCGGAGAATCGTGTGGGCGCGGTACCACTGCTCCATCACGACGACGCGGGCCAACTCGTGCGGCAGCGTCAGCGGGCCCAGACTCCAGCGGTGGTCCGCACGGGCGAGCACCGCTTCATCGAGACCAGTCGACCCGCCAATCAGGAGCGCCACCGGCTTCGCGGTTTCCCTCCACCGGTTCACAGCCTGAGCCAAAGCCTCGCTGCTCCACGCCGTTCCAGCGCGGTCGAGCGCCACGACCAAGGCCCGATCCGGAAGCCGCTCCAGCATCCGGCGCCCTTCCGTGCGGCGCTGCTCCACCGGCGATTGGCCGGCCGGTGCCTCTCGGATTTCGATTTCACCGACCTCGCCATAACGCCGGAGGCGCGCGACGTATTGATCGCACGCCTCTCGAAAAACCGGCCGCAGCTTGCCGACGGCGAGGACGATGGTGGTCAACGCCTAGGCGTACATGCCCCGGAGCCGGTGGACCTTGGCCACCCGGTCGATCGCCACCATGTAGGCGGCGATCCGCATGCTCACTCCGTTGCGGGCCGCCATGCCCGCGACCTCGTTGTAGGACTCGACCATGATCCGTTCGAGCCGCTGATTGACGGTGGCTTCGTCCCAGAAATAGCCCCCGCGATTCTGGACCCATTCGAAATAGCTGACCGTCACACCGCCCGCGTTGGCGAGGATGTCCGGAATGACCAGAATGCCCTTGTCCTGGAGAATCTGGTCCGCGGTCGCCGAGGTCGGGCCGTTGGCGCCCTCGGCAATGATCTTGGCCTTGATCCGCCCCGCATTCTCGTCGGTGATTACGTTCTCGAGGGCGGCCGGAACCAGAACCTCGCAGTCGAGCGCGAGGAGTTCCTTGTTGGTGACCCGCTCAGCCTTGGGGTAGGTCTTGAGGACTTTTTCCTTCTTGACGTGCTCGATCACCTCGTCGATATCGAACCCTTTGGGGTTGTAGATCCCCCCGTCCTTGTCGCTCAACGCCACGATACTGAGGCCGAGGTCCGACATCAGCTTGGCGCTGATCGATCCGACGTTGCCGAAGCCCTGGACGACCACCCGGGTCTGCTTGCTGATCGGCATATTGAGACCCTTCAAGGCCTCGCGGGAGACGATCATGACGCCGCGACCGGTCGCCTCGCGGCGGCCTAACGATCCGCCCATCTCCACCGGCTTGCCAGTGACGACCGCGGTGACCGTGTGGCGTTTCTGCATGGAATAGGTATCCATGATCCACGCCATCATCCGCTCGTTGGTGTTGACGTCGGGCGCCGGGACATCGGAATCGGGACCGAGGGTGTCCATGATGCCCGTCGTGTAGCGCCGGGTCAACCGTTCCAGTTCGATCATCGACATGGTCGAGGGATCGCAGAGGATGCCGCCCTTGGAGCCGCCGAACGGCAGGTTGACCACGGCACACTTCCAGGTCATCCACGCGGCGAGGGCCTTCACCTCGTCGAGCGTCACCCCCATGTCGAAGCGAATCCCGCCCTTGGCGGGGCCGCGAGCCGTGTTGTACAAGACCCGGTAGCCGGTGAAGACCTCAACCTGGCCGTTGTCCCGCAGGACCGGGCACGCCACGATGATCTGCTTCTCCGGGTGCCGCAGAACGGCATAGAGCCCAGACTCCAGGTTGAGTTTCTGCGCCGCCACGTCGAACCGAGCCATCATTGATTCAAAGGGGTTTTCACCCCCGAGGTGGGTGTCCCTCTCGGGCCGAAACTGGCTGTGGACCGCTGTCATCCGATCTCCCTGTTGGTTGCCAAGTCTTGGATAGCGATAAAGTTACAATGGTCCGCGTTGGCTGACGAGGCCGTCCAGGAGCGCCACGATTTCCGACTGGCCGTCTTCCCATTCCACCGACAGTTCCGCAACCAGTGGTTCAGGAATGCTGGCCGGCCACCGATCCCTCAGTTTGACCGCGTCCTTTTCCGTCAACACTACGAAATCGGCCTTTCGGGCCGCCCGGGCCAGCCAGGCGACGTCCTCATCTCTGAAATCATGGTGGTCCCGCCAGGTCGCCGCCTGGACTTGGGCCCCGGTGGCCTTGGTCTGGGCGATGAAGGCTTCGGGATCGGCGATCGCCGACGCCGCCACCACCCGCTTCCCGTCCAGCGAGGCCCGAGGGGTCTCCCGGCCTGAGACCATCCCGGCGTATCGGCTGACGCCCAGATGGATTATTCCGGCCGGCCCCGACACCATCCCGCCGAATTCCCGGGCCACCTCGGCTGCCGTGGCGGCGTCTGCACGCTTCCGGGTCACGATCAGGACATCGGCCCTCGCCGCCGCCGAGGCGGGCTCCCGCCACGGGCCGGCTGGCAAACAGTACCGCACGGCGCGGGCGGCCTCGGCCGAGACGAGGAGAATGTTGAGGTCCCGGAAGACATCACGACGCTGGAAGGCGTCATCGAGCACCAGCACCTCGGCGCCCCGGGCTAGCGCCCGGCCGGCTCCCGCCACCCGGTCGGGGTCGGCCACCACGATGGCTTCGGGCACGTTGTGCTCGTGCACCAGAACCTCGTCCCGCCCGTACCCGCGGAGGAGAATTCCAGGCTTGTGGCCTTGAGTGACGTAGTAACCCGCGATCCAACCCACGAGCGGCGTCTTGCCGGAGCCGCCGACGGTGAGATTCCCGATCGCCACCGCCGGAAGCGGCAGGTCATGGACATCGAGCCAGCCCCGATCGAACGCCAGGTTCCTCGCCCCCACGCCGGCTCGCCAGAGGGCCGCCAGCGGCGAGAGCCCCGCTCGGGCGAGCCGGGCATCGATCCGCGGGCTCGTCCAGAGCCATCGGATCAGTCGGTGGCCGTCGCCCCGCCGTCCTGCCATGCGATCTCCTGTTCGACCTGATCGAGTGCCCCGCAAATCACGGCCGTCCCGGTGGCGGAATCGGCCAGGAATGGCTCTCCGTAGCCGATTCGGACCCGCGCGAACGGTTTCGGAATCATGAAACGATCCCACGAACGGAGGCGCCAGGCCCGGTCCGCGTCCGCGTGAATCGGCAGGATCGGTCGTCCGGTCCGAACCCCGGCGGCGAGAATCCCCGCCTTGACCTCTCGCCTCGGGCCACGGGGTCCGTCCGGGGTAAAGGCCACGGGGATTCCCTGCTCCAACGTCTTCATCGCCCCGACCAGCGCCCGAACGCCTCCCTGGGTACTCGACCCGGACAGACAGCGGTAGCCGATCCGCCGGGCGTACTCCGCAAGGTACCGGCCGTCATTGGCCTCGCTCACCACAATCGCGATGCCCTGTTGCCGATGGCGCCATAGGAGCGGCAGCAGGCTCTCATGCCACAGGAGGAAAATGTAGCCGCCACCATTCGCGGCGAGGGACCGCCACCGGCCCTCGCCGCGAACCTCGACCCGCCAGGTGCGCGCCAGCATCGACACCACCGGCCCAAGCAGGCGGGCGGCCCAGGCCGGCGACGGGCGCCACCTCACCGGAGCAGCTCCGACGCCATGGTGGCCACCCGGCCCGCTGCTCCGGGCCCGCCTAACAGCTCCCGAACCCGGGCCAGGCCGGCTCGCGTAGCGACCGTTCGCGGATGCCCGGGATCGAGCAGCTCGGCGATGGCGCCGCCAAGCCGTTCCGCCGTGACCTGATGCTGCACCAGCTCCTCCACCACCGCGTCGTTGGCGATCAGGTTCGGCAGGCTGATCCAACGGACCCGCATCAGCCGGCGGGCGAACCACGCGGTGACCCGGTGAACCCGGTACGCAACGATCATCGGGGTCCCGGCCAGGGCGGCCTGGAGCGTCGTCGTCCCCGACTTGGCGATGACCGCATCGGCCGCGGCGAGCACGAACGCCGGGTCCTGCCGCATCAACTCGCACCGCCCGGCCCCCGGATAGTGGCCGTCGTCAACCGCCCCGACGAGCACCCGGTCGGCCCGGCCCGCGGCGAGTTGCGCGAGGCCCGCGTCGCGGAACGCGCTCCAGTGGCGATGGACCTCCTGCCGCCGGCTTCCGGGAAACAGTCCGACCACGCGGGCATCGGGCGCAATGCCTAACGTGCGCCGGGCCTCGCCCCGGCTTGGCATCGGCCGGTCGATCAGGGGATGGCCGACATACTCGGCCGCGAGGCCAAGCGACCGGAAGAATGGCGCTTCGAACGGCAGGATCACCGCGAACCGGTCCACCGCCCGGCCGAACCGGGCTGCCCGCTCCGGCCGCCAGGCCCAGAGCTGGGGCGCGATGTAGTAGAGCACCGGCACGCCGGCGGCTCGGGCCGCCTCGGCCACCCGGAGATGGAAGCCGGGATAGTCGATCAGCAGGACCAGATCATAACGTCCAGCCGCAAACCGGCGGCGCAACTCCCGCAGAAGGCGGACGTGGGCCGGGATCTTGGCGATGATCTCGGCAAAACCCAGGACCGTGTACTTCTCCATCCGCCACAGCACCCGGGCTCCGGCCTCCGCGATTCGGGCGCCCCCAAATGCCTCGATCTCGGCATCCGGAAGCAGCCGCCGCAGTTTCTCGACTACCGGCCCGCCGTGGAGGTCGCCGGACGGCTCGCCGGCCGACACCAGGATCCGCGTCATCCGCCCGCGACCGCCCCGCTCACCCGGAGGGCGAGCGCCAGAGCGGCTCGTCCTTCGACGCCCGTCACCACCGCGCTCCGCTCGCCCCGGACCGACCGGACGAAGCTCTTGAGCTCGAGGCCCAGGGCGTCCTCGTCGGGGGCCTCGAGCGGAATGGTCTCGACCACATCGGTAAGGGAACTCGCCTGTTCGGGGCGATCACCCCTGAGCCGCATGAACACTCCGGTGCCGGCGGCGAGATCGAGTGAGAGATACCCGTCGGGCTGGAACAGCCTGAGCCGCCGGACCCGATCCCGGGCGACCCGCGACGCGGTGATGTTGGCGACTCCACCCCCCTCGAACTCGACCCGGGCATTGGCGATGTCCACCCGCGGTGTCAGCACCGCGACGCCGCTCGCCCGGACCTCCCGCACCGGCGCCCCCTGGCTGAGGTGCAGCACGAGGTCGAGATCGTGGATCATCAGGTCGAGAATCACTTCGACCTCGGTCCCACGGAGCTGGAACGGCGCCAGGCGAGTGCTCTCGAAGTACCTGACCGGACCGAGATACGGCCGGGCCGCCCGGATCGCCCGGTTGAATCGCTCGATGTGGCCGACCTGCAACGGCAGGCCCTTGGCTTTCGCCAGCGCGATGAGCGCGTCCGCCTCCTCGAGGTTCGCGGCAAGCGGCTTCTCCACCATCACGGCCCGGCCCCGCTCCAGCGCATGGAGCCCCACCTCACCGTGGGCCGGGGTCGGCACGGCCACCGACACGGCCTCGACCCGGGACAACAACTGGTCGCGGTCGGCGAAAAAGGTCGTCCCCACCTCCGCCGCCACCGATCGGCCCCGAATCGGGTCGATGTCATGAATGCCGACCAGCGTGGCCTCGGGGGCGAAGCTGAGATGCCGAGCGTGGTGCCGGCCGAGCGCACCGACCCCGATCACCCCGATCGGGACCGGCTGCATTACGAGGGGATACCGCGGTTGGAGCGGCCGATGAACTCCAGAAATTCAGTTACGGCTGGGAGCAATGGCACCTCGGCCCGAACTCGGTCGGTGGCCTGGGTGATGTTGCAATCGGAATTGAAGAACAGCCGGTAGACCCTCTTCAAGGCCCGGACCGCCCCCTCATCCAGTCCGGCCCGTTGCAGGCCGATCGTGTTGAGCCCGTAGAGCTCCATCGGGTTGCCGACCGCCTTCACAAAGGGCGGAATGTCCTGGTTGACGCGGGAGCATCCTCCGACGAAGGCAAGCGAGCCGATGGTGACGAACTGATGCACCGCCACGAGGCCGGACAAACTCGCCCGGCTGTGCACGGTGACGTGCCCCGCCAACTGGGTTCCGTTCGCGATGATCACCTGGTCGCCGACATGACAGTCGTGGGCCAGATGGACGTAGCTCATCAGGAAGCACTGAGACCCCACCCGGGTCACGCCGGAGGCGGCCGTGCCTCGGTTGATGGTCGCGTATTCCCGGATAACGGTGTCGGCGCCGATCTCGACCCAACTCTCCTCGCCCCGATACTTGAGGTCCTGCGGGTCCCCGCCCAGAATCGACCCGCTCCCGACCCGGACCCCGGCCGCCAGCCTCACGTTCTGCTCCAGCACCGCCCGGGCACCGATCTGACACCGGTCCCCGACGGACACCCGCGGACCGATGATGGCGAAAGGGCCGACGTCGACCCCTTCACCAAGCGAGGCGTCGGGATCGACCAGCGCGGTGGGATGCACCGACGTCGACGCGGGCGCCAAGGTCATTTATCCACCACCATCGCCATCATCTCGGCCTCACAAACGACGGCCCCATCCACGTAGGCGACCCCCTTCATCCGGCAGACCCGGCCCCGGAACTGGACCATCGCCACCTCCATGCGAAGCTGGTCGCCCGGAATGACAGGACGTCGGAACTTGATGTTGTCGAGCGACATGAAGTAGACCACCTTGTCGCCCGGCGTGTCCAGTTCCCCCATCAGGAGCATCCCGCCGGTCTGCGCCATGGATTCGACGATCAGCACGCCCGGCATGATCGGGTGGCTGGGGAAATGCCCCTGAAAGAACGGCTCGTTGATGGTCACGTTCTTGATGCCGACGACCCGCTTCTTCGGCTCGATCTCGAGGATGCGATCGACCAGAAGGAATGGGTAACGGTGCGGAATGATTTCGAGAATCTTGCCGATGTCGAGCACGCCCCCGCTCTTCGACGCCGTCCGGGCAACGGTCCGGGCCAGCGCCACGTTCCCCTCATGACTCGGCCGGGTGGCGATCACATGGGCCCGGATTCGCCCGCCCGCCAGGGCCAGGTCACCCACCACATCGCCGGCCTTGTGCCTGACGAATTCGTCCGGCCACCGGAGCGGGCCGTTGACGATTCCGTCATCGGACAGGACCACCGCCGATTCGGTCGAACCGCCTTTCAGCAGGCCCTTCGCCCGAAGTGCCTCGACCTCCCGCACGAAGCCGAACGTCCGGGCGCCCGCCAGATCGCGGCGGAAGCCCTCGGCCGTGACGTCGTAGGAGCCGGTCTGGCGGCCGATCAACGGATGGGCCCACTCCACCGTGGCCGTGACCCGGAGATGCTTCGCCGGCGCCACCACGTAGCTCGCTTCACCCACCGTCAGGGTGAACGGCGCCGAAACCTGGTAAATCACCGGATCGCCTTGATGCTCCCCCACGCCGGCCCGCTCAAGCGCGTCCAGGAACGGCCGGAACGATCCGTCCATGATCGGCGCCTCCGGTCCATCCACCTCGAGCATGATGTCGTCGATCTCGAGCGAGGCGACCGCCGCGAGGAGATGCTCAACCGTGTCGATGGTCACCTCGCCGTGGCCGATCGCGGTCCGGCGCTCGGTGGCGTCCACTTCGTCGACCCGCGCCGGGAACTCCGGCTGGCCCGGCAGGTCGGTGCGCCGAAACCGAATCCCGTGCCCCGACGGCGCCGGCAGGCAGCGCACGGTGGTCAAGGCGCCGGTGTGCAGGCCGGCGCCCCGGATTTCAGCGGGTTCCTTGAGTGTCCGTCTTGGCATGATCTATTTGCGCCGCGTCACCAACGATTCGAGTTCGTGCGCGATCGGAGCCAGCCGATACAGCGCCGCCTGCGCCCGCAGGAATTCGCGGTGCGGCCGGGCCGGGAAACCGCTGAAGTCCGCGCCGGCGGGGACATCCGAAATCACCCCGGCCTTGGCCCCGATCCGGGCCCGGTCGCCCACGGTTAGATGGCCGCCTACCGCGCTGTGGCCGGCGAGAATGACGTCATTTCCGATCCGGGCGCTGCCTGCGATCACCGACCCGCCCATCACCAGACACCGCTCGCCCAAGCGGGAGTTGTGCCCGACATGGACGTGGTTGTCCAGCTTCGTCCCGCTCCCGATCACGGTGTCGTCGATGCTGCCGCGGTCCACCGCACTGTTGGCCCCGATCGCCACGTCGTCACCGATCCGGCACCCGCCAACGTGCGGGAGTGGCTCATGACCGCGCCGGTCGGACAGGAAGCCAAAGCCGCTCCCGCCCAGGACCGCGCCGGCCTTGATCCGCGCCCGACGGCCGATCTCGGTCCCCCGATAGCATACCACATGGGCGTCGAGGACGCTGTCGTCGCCCACGGTCACTTCGGTTTCCAGCACCACGCCCGCCCCGAGCACCACCCGGTCACCAAGGGCGACTCCCGCGCCGAGCACACAGTACGCGCCGATCCGGACCTCTCGACCGAGCGTGACACCGCGGCCGATCCGGGCCGTGGGATCCACGGACCCCATGACCGCCTCCGCCGGAAACATGGCGCCGATCACCTGGGCCATCGCCCGTTGCGGATCGGCCACCGTGATCCGGGTCCGGGGTCCCGCCGTCGGCAG
Organism: Gemmatimonadota bacterium; assembly: GCA_043751835.1. GTDB lineage: Bacteria > Gemmatimonadota > Gemmatimonadetes > Gemmatimonadales > GWC2-71-9 > SHZU01. The sequence goes on from JAYUZK010000033.1 coordinate 18,337, forward strand.
AGTCATATCCGCCG
>JAYUZK010000034.1:0-5186 GCA_043751835.1 Gemmatimonadota bacterium
GCGGGAGGTCCAGTCACCGATCCGGGCCCGGGCCGCCGCCCCACCCCCTGGAGAGTGCGGGCGTTGTGGACACGGGCCGTCCTAAGGATGTTTCCCACGCTCCACACCCGACCCACCGCTTCCGAGCGGATGCCCGATTTTCCTCCACGAGAGAAGGACAGGCCATGGCCATCTGGAAAGAAGCAACCCCCGTGAAGAAGGACGCTCCTGTCGTGGCTACCGAACCCACCCCAAAGGTCGAAGCCGTTTCGTCGGGTTACGACCTGCCACGGCGCCCGGCGGCCCCTCGGGAAATCCGCGAATCGTTGCTCGCGGCCGAACTGACGATCGAGGGCAAGATCGAGGGCACCGGACACATCCGGATCGCCGGGCGCTTCAAGGGGGACGTGCACGTCCAGGGCAACCTGGCGATCGACCCAGGCGCCAAGGTGACGGGCGGCGTTCGCGCCGGTACCGTCACCATCGGCGGCGAACTCGAGGGCAACATCGATCAGGCGGGCCGGGTCGAACTGCTCGAGACCGGCGTGCTCCTCGGTGACCTCAAGGCCAGCTCCCTCACGGTCGCGGCCGGATCGCGGATGCGGGGTCACGCGGAGTTCGGCTGGGATCCGAAGGCGGCCACGGAGGCAGGCCCGGCCGGATGACCAGCGGGCGTCAGATCAGCCCCGGCGCCACCCGGATTTGCCCGCACTGCAAGGCGGCCATCCTGGAAAGTGCGGCGGTCTGCCCGGCGTGCCGTCACCATCTGCGGTTCGACCCGGGCGCCGCCGCCCGGGCCCAGTCCGGCGAATCCGCGTTTCGGGTGGAAGGCCTGATCCGTCATCCGGCGGAGGGCGAGCCATGGGAGTATTCGATGGTGCTTTCGATCCGGAACGACCGGGGCGAGGAGATCGCGCGCCAGGTGGTCGGGGTGGGGTCGCTTCGGGCAAACGAGGAGCGGACCTTCACCCTGGCGGTGGAGGTCTTCCGATGACGTCACCCGTGATTCAGCATCACTATCCCGAGTCCTTCGCCCACTGCTATGGCTGCGGCCGGATGAACGAGATGGGCCTTCACCTCCAGAGCGCCTGGGAAGGTGATGAGGTGGTGGCGCGATATGCCCCAAGACCGGAGCATATCGCCCTGCCGGGCTTCGTATACGGGGGTCTGATCGCCTCGCTGATCGATTGTCACGGAATGGCGACCGCGGCGGCCCACGCCCAGCGGCTGGCCGGCCGGGAGATCGGCGAGGGCGAAACACCGCGGTACGTCACCGCGGCGCTGCACGTCGACTACCTCCGACCAACCCCCATGGGCGCCGAACTGGTGCTCCGGGCCAGGGTGGTCGACACCGGGAAGCGCAAGCTGGTGGTCCGGATGACCCTGGCCGCGGACGGAATCGATACGGCCCGCGGCGAGGTGGTCGCCGTTCCGATGCCGGAGTCGATGGCCCGGTAGCGGCACCAGGCGGCCGGATTCCTACCGGGGGGGACTCGCCCGCCGCGCCTGGGGACAGCTGGGCCAGACCTGGGCCTGCCCGTTCGGCCCAGGCTGAAGAACCCGTTGCTCCCGCGTCATCCGGTCGGGATCCTCCGAGGCCAGATACGCCAGCATCGCCGCCACGGTGGCGTTGTTCTTCAAGTCGTCGAGGATCAGCTTGTCGTAAGTATCCCGGTTGGTGTGCCAGGTGTACTGGCGGTAGTCGGGATAATTGGACTGGAGCCGGAAGGCCGGCGCGCCGGCGCAGAGGAACGACATGTGGTCGCTCCCGCCGCGCTCGGGTTCGCCGGGGACGTCGAGATCGATCAGGTTCTCGATCTCGCCCGGCAACTTCGACAGCCAGCGACCGAAATGGGATCCGGCGCCGGTAAGCCCCATCATCCGGATGTACTCGACCCGCCACGTCCCGTTGTCCTGGTTAAACGCCGCCTGGAGGCCATTCACGACCTCGGGATGATCCTCCGCAAACGACCGCGAGCCGATCAGCCCCTGCTCCTCCCCGCCCCAATGCCCCACCAGAATGGTCCGCCTGGGATTCGGATACGCCACCTTGAGGAGCCGCATCGCCTCGAGCATCATGACCGTGCCGGTGCCGTTGTCGGTGGCGCCCGAGGCGGCATCCCACGAGTCGAGGTGAGCCGAGAGCAGCACATATTCATCGGGCTTCTCGGTCCCCTTGAGCTCGCCCACCACGTTGAATACCGGCTGCTCGCCCAATTCTTCCGAGGTGGCGTCCAGGCGAACCCGCGGGCCTTGGTTCCGCTCCGTGAGGCGGGACACGAGGCCGTAGTCTTCGCAACTCAGATCGAGCATCGGGATCTTCCTGGTGGACGCACTGAACACCTTGTCCACCCCCCACCCCGCCGACCAGAGCGACGTGAGCACCCCGGCGGCACCGGCATCCTCGAGCGCACCTAACGCCCCGCCGCCGAACCGCCGGATCCGGGCGGTCCATTCCCGCTTGAGCGAATCGCGGCCGGCCTTCATCCGCTCGACCGACTCCGGCCGAGCCAACTTCTCCCAGTTCTCATCGGGCCGGCAGGTCGGCTCCGCCTGGGACCAGAGGACGAATTTGCCCTTGGCGTTGGGGAGCCAGGCCTTGAACGCGGCCGAGTCGGCCACGTCGGGGGCCAGCACCACGCCGCCCTCGACCGGCCCATGGGTGCCGGGGCTCCAGGCGAGGATCAGCCCCTCGAGCCCGCGCTGTCTCGGCGCCACCAGGTCGATGTGACTGTAACCGCGCCGCCACGACCGCCAGGTTCCGTACCGTTCCTTCCGCGCTGGAATCCCCCAGGCCTGATACCGGGAGAACACCCAGTCCACCGCCGACTGATGCCCGGGTGACGAGGTGAGCCTGGGACCGATCGAATCCATCAGCACCTGGGCGAGCGACGCGACCTGGGACTTCGAGGTCATCCCCTCATCCCAGATCCGGCGGATCACGGCGTCATCGGTCGGGAACTTCTGGGCTTGGCTCGCCGAAACGACTCCCAGGACCAGCCCACCGGTCAGCATGGCACGACGAACGAGCGTCACGATCGACTCCACCATTAGTTGGTCTTGGGGGCCCGGATCGGTCGGCCGGCCATGATGCCTTTCACGAGTTCACCGTCCCTCACCACGAACTGGCCGTTCACCAACACCTGAAGGATGCCGGTTGAAAGCCGGGTCGGGTGCTCAAACGTGGCATTGTCGGTCACGGTGGCGGGATCGAAAACCGTGATGTCCGCGTCCGCGCCCACGGCGATCCGTCCCTTGGCCTTCATCTGCGGCGCCACCCCTTCGACCCGGCGGGCCGGCAGGATCGTCATCCTGCCGATGGCGTCCATCAGCGAAAGCAGTTTCTTCTCACGAACATACCGAGCCAGGACCCGCGAGAAGGTGCCCGCGCCGCGCGGGTGCCCGGTACCATTGACGAACGGCACGCCATCGCTCGCGATCATCACGCCCGGGTGCGCGACGGCCTTGTCGATGTTCTCGTCCTTCATCATGTAGATGATGACCCAGCCGCCCTGTTTCCGGTATTTGTCGAACGTCGCCTTGCTGAGCCGTTCGCCTGTAGCAGCCCACCCCAGATCGGCGTAATCGATGCCGAGATTCCTCTGCCAGCCCGGATTGAACAGCGCCGACTCGAGCATGGTGGACGCGGCCGTGTAGGGGTAGACCTCGGTCGTGAGGTCCTGGCCCGTGCCCTTGACCGAGTCGACCAGAGCGAGAGCCGCCGTCAAGTCCGGTCCACTGCTGCTCCCGATGTGGACGATATGGAGCGACGCTCCGGTCCGGTGGGCCGACTCGATCGCCTCGCGAATCGCCCCGATGCCGAACGCCCGGGTATGAACAAACACAGGCACCTTCCGCTCGGCCGCCACGGCGAACATCCGCTCGATCTCGGACTGGGCCGCCCCCGGCGTGTAGTTGACTCCGAAGCCGACGCCCAACGCCCCCTCGTCGAGCCCGCGGCGCAGGGCTTGGCCGAGGGCAGCCACCTGGCTGTCCGACGCGGCGGCGTTGGCCCCGGCCGGCATCGGGCCGAACTTGGCCGCGGCGCCGCGGTTCAAGGGCCAGTGGCCGACCTCGACCCCATGGAACACGAAGAACCGGGCCGCAATGTGGCTGACCGTCGCGCCGTAGTTGATCGGCGCCTTCCCCTCCCGGCTCTGATACCAGGGGGCCACCGGGTAGACCCCAACTTCCATCTCGAGCGCGGTGGTGACCCCGTCGTGCGCCTGGATCTCCATGTCGCTCGTGGTTTGACCGTGGGCGTGCAGGTCGATAAAGCCCGGGGAGACCACTTTCCCAGCGACGTCCACCACCGTCGTTCCGGTGATTGGCCCCACCGAGATAGCGGCGATTTTCCCGTCCTTGATTCCGATATTGCGGACCGAGTCGAGACCGGTGGCCGGGTCCATGACCCGACCGCCCTGGAGCACGATGTCGTAGCGAGGGGCCGGCGTGCAGCCGGCGAGGAGCACCAGAAGGGTGGCGTAGCGCAATTCGGTCAGCCTGGGTTGTGGACCCCCAAAATTAGGCCTCGGTGGGCGCTTCGCCAGTCCACCGTCACTTGAGCCGGGTGCCCTCGACCACTGTCTCCGCCACAAACAGCCGCAAGGTCATCGCTCCATCGGAGTCGGTGAAATCCACCGTGCCCGCGTCCGGGGCAACACGAACCGGGTCCTGGTCACCGGCACCAGATTGCAGGCCTTCTTCATCGCTGGGAAGATCGGGAAGCGGTCTGATCCAGATATTGCGGAACCGGACCGGGTGTTCGTGGTCCTGCAGCATCAGCGGTAGCTCGTCGGCGTGCTTGGCATACTGCCCGTACTGGAGCCAGTTGGTCGGGCCCCAAAGGGTCGCTGCGCCGCGGACATCACCGGCATGGTGGTCCCGGCGAGCAGCAGGGTAACACCGAGCCCTCGGGCCCACCGTCCTGTCACACTTGTCTCCCCGAAAAGGTGGCGAAAGCTACAGCGTTCCTGGCTGCCTGACTATTCTTGAGCAGACTCACGCGGAGGGACGCGAACGTGCGATCCAGGACACTGCTATTGCCACTCCTTCTGGTCACCGGGGCCGGCCGCGTGGCTGCCCAGGATACCTTCACCGGGGTGGACCGGATCGTTGCGGTGGGCGACGTCCACGGTGACTTCGGCCAGTTCGTGACGGTCCTGCGGCAGGCCAGCGTGATCGACGCCAAGAACGCCTGGAGCGGC
>JAYUZK010000035.1:0-3181 GCA_043751835.1 Gemmatimonadota bacterium
CGGGGAACGCGATAACGAACATCCAGGCGCGACGATACATTGGGCTCATCTCGTGAAGGGGGCGGATCTGGCGTTCCCGGAGTCTAGCACCCTCCTCGCGGCCCTCGCCAGGTTGGGTCCCAAAGGAGTAGTGCGTGAATCGACCGGCGACCGTTCCCCTTAGGGCCTTCGCGGCGGCGGCCGCCATGTGGCCGTGGGTGGTCGCCTGTAGCGGGCCCGTTGCCCCAACAGCCGGCCCCTGCGACATCGCCTCTTCAACCGGCCCGTGGACCGTGGCGTATTCGGCCGTGCCACCCCCGCTCATCGAGAGCCGGACATACGACATTGCCGGCGGATTCATCGTTGGGTCCGGACGATTTTCCGACGGCGCGGAGGCCAACTTTCTGCTCACCCCGGCGCGGGAGGTGATCCGTCTGGCGCCTGGTCCCGGCGACGACGCCACGGAGGCGTTCCGGGTCAATCGCCACGGCACCGTCCTCGGCCATAGCTACCAGAGTTCGGGTCAACGAGCCAACGGCACCGTCATCTGGCACTTCCGTGGCCCGCCGGAAGCAGCGCCCGCGCCGGGGATTACTCCGATTGGCATCAATGACGATGGCGTCGTGGTGGGCTCGGCGGTGTTCGGCGGGCAGATCCACGCGGCGCGGTGGCGACCGGGCCTCCCGATCGAGGATATTTCCAGCCCCCTCCCGCCACCCGAGCTCGAGACCGCGGCAGCCATCAACAACCACGGGGCGATCGTCGGATTTGGAAGCACCGGGAGCGCCGGCGGCGAAACGCCTTTTCTCTGGACCGAGATTGCGGGCTATGAGCGCCTCGGGCACCCCCCAGGGAACCCTCAGTGGACCCACGCGGAGGCGATCAACGACTGCGGAGTGGTTGCCGGGGAGTCCCTCTACCAGCCATCGGGGAGCGTATTCGTGGCGGGTATCGACTCCACCGGCGTTGTCTTTGGCAACGTCGGTATTGGAGACGTCGTCCACGGCTTCACGACCCATCCCTATGCGTGGTCGGCGAACGGCTACACTACCCTTCCCGAAAATGGCCTGCAGACCTACATCTGGGGTGTGGATCAGTGCGGTTCAGTCGCCGCGGAGGCAACGAGGGTCGGGAACGGCGGAACGTTGTTCGCGCCGATTCTCCTGTGGTCCGCTCCGTGCGGTCCTTGATTAGGTTAGGCGTGCATCCCAACCATCTTACAGGAGGGCCGATGGCGTCCCGATCCATCTTCGCCACCGTCGCCCTGATCGCCGTCAGCTGGGCTACCAGCGTTTCCGCGCAGGCCAGCTTCACCGATACCGAGCGCCTCGCCAAGCTCCGTACGGCTCTTCCGGAAATCCATCGCCTGATCCGGGACTTTGCCGAGAAATCCCACGTGCCGGGCGTGGCGTACGGGATCATCGTCGACGGGGAGCTGATCCATGCGGGCGTCGCCGGGCTCCGTGAGGTGCCGTCGAAGTCACCGGTGGACACTGGCACGGTTTTCCGGATCGCGTCGATGACCAAGAGTTTCACCGCCTCGGCCATTCTCAAGCTGCGGGACGAAGGGCGGCTCTCCCTCGCGGATCCGGCGGAGCGGTATGTACCCGAGCTCAAGTCACTGAAATACCCGACGTCCGATTCACCCCGGCTCACCATTCGGCATCTGCTGTCCCACTCGACCGGCTTTCCCGAGGACAATCCCTGGGGCGACCAGCAATTGGCGGACACGGACGAGGATCTGTCGCGGATGATCCGGAACGGGATTCCGTTCTCCAATCCGCCGGGGATCGCCTACGAGTACTCGAACTACGGGTTCGCGATTCTGGGCCGGATCGTGGCCAACGTGACGAAGATGCCCTACACCCGCTTCCTCACCGACAGCATCCTAAGGCCGCTTGGCATGACGTCGACCTTCATGCAGGCCGGTGCCGTGCCCGCCGCGCGCCTGGCGCACGGATACCGGTGGCAGGACGACGCATGGCTCGAGGAACCGGCGCTGCCCGACGGTTCGTTCGGGTCGATGGGCGGGATGCTGACCTCGATTGCGGACTTGAGTCGCTGGGTCGGCTTCATGCTGGGAGCGTGGCCGCCCAGAGACGGCGCGGAGATGGGCCCGGTCGGCCGAGCGTCGTTGCGCGAGATGCAGCAGGTGGCGCGGTTCAGCGGCGCCACGGCCACGCGTCAGGCCGACGGCGTGATCATGAGTGCCGGCGGGTATGGCTACGGACTCGGTGTCAGGCAGACGTGTCGCTTTAAGATCTCGGTCGCGCACTCCGGTGGATTGCCGGGGTTCGGCTCCCAGATGCGCTGGCTCCCGGAGTATGGCGTCGGTTTCGTGGGGCTTGGCAACCTGACCTACACCGGCTGGGGCGGCGTCGGGGATCAGGTGTTCGAGGCCTTGGCCATGACTGGCGGCCTCGAACCGCGGCAACCGACGCCGGCACCGGTCCTGCTGGAGATGCGGGACAAGGTCTCGCGGCTCATCAATTTGTGGGACGACACACTGGCGGATAGCATCGCCGCAATGAACCTGTTCCTGGACACGTCGAAGGACCGGCGCCACCGCGCCATCGATCAACTCCGGACCGACGCGGGCGGCAGTTGCCGGAACGACGGGCCGTTCGTCGCGGAGAACGCGCTCCGCGGCCGCTGGAAGATGAGCTGCGCCTCCGGAGCGCTCGGCGTGTCGATCACCCTGGCGCCGACCAATCCGGCGCGGGTCCAGTTCCTCGAGGTGACGGCGATGAAGCAGGACGCCGCGATCGTCACCCCGCCGGCCTGCCGCTGACCGTGGCGCAGATCTACGGCGCCGATCTCGCGTACGTGCAGGCGGTCGGCTTCGGCGGCAGTGCCCGGGCCTGGGCGCCTCGCTTTCATCGCTCGCAAGACCCGCGGTTGAGTCCTATCTTGGTTGGTGTCCAGGTTGCTCCGCTTCGGACCCCGCACCCACACGGCCACGCATGACGCCACCACCGGACCGGCTCGCCGCGGCCCTCGGCAACACCTACCGCCTCGAGCGCGAGCTCGGCCAGGGCGGCATGGCCACCGTCTATCTGGCTCACGACCTGAAACACGACCGCAAGGTCGCCATCAAGGTCCTGAAGCCCGAACTTGCTGCCGTGATCGGCGCCGAGCGGTTTGTGGTCGAGATCAAGACGACGGCGTCGCTCCAGCATCCCCACATCCTGCCGCTCTTCGA
>JAYUZK010000036.1:0-21087 GCA_043751835.1 Gemmatimonadota bacterium
GTCCGATTCCGGGATTGCCCGGTCCCGGAGGTGGGAAGGTCCTCAAGTCCTGTCATGAACGGTCGATCATTGGAGCGGTGGGATTGGATGGGCAACGAACTCGCTCGATGGAGTCGCCGTGATTGCTCCGTTCGACTACATCGTCTTCGCACTGGTCGCGCTGGTGGGTGCCATGATTTCGTGGCACGTGCTCGACTCGATCGGCACTCGGTTCATGGTCCGGCTCGTCCCGGTGATCGTGCTCTCGCTCGTGACCGTTGGGGGCTCGATACTGGTCGAACGGGCCGATCAGCGGACTCGGTCGGACCTCCAGGCCAGGCTGTCGTCACTCGCGCCGACCTACGCCGGCGAAATGGCGGCGTTGGGTCACGCCCGGATTTCCAGTCACCCCGATTCCGCCGACCCCCGCTATCTCGAACTGATCGCAGCTGAAAGACGCTGGCTCGCCGCCAGCCCTCGAGTGGCCGACATCTACACCATCCGCCGCGACACTACCGGCACCTATGTCCTGGTCGTCGATTCAAAGACCAACCACGACCGCAACGGCCGGACCGACGCGGTGAACCGGGGAATTGACCCGCTCGCCGGTCGCACCCTGACCTCCGGGGTTGGCACGTTTGCGCCCGTTCCGGTACGGGACCGATGGGGAACCTGGATCAGCGCGTACGAACCGATTCTCGACCTCGCCGGCCGGCCCGAGGCCATCCTCGGGGTGGATTTTGCCGCCGGCAACTGGTTTGCCGCGATCACCAAGGCCAGGCTGGCCGTCCTGGGATACTTGACGCTGCTGGTTCTGGTCGTGCTCGGCGGCGTCGGACTCGCCGTTTCGCAGCAGCGCCAACATGAAATAGTCCGGCAGGCGGAGGCCCGGACCGCCGCCATCTCTGCCACCAGCCCCGTCGGCTTGTACACCACGTCCGTCGAGGGCCAGGTTACCTATGTCAACGAGGCCTACAGCCGGATGATGGGCCGAGCGCCCGAAGCCCTGCTCGGCCGGGGCTGGGTGTCCGCCACTCCGCCTGAAGACCGGGATCTGCTTCTCGCCGCGCTGAACGAAGCCGTCGAGCAGCGCACGACGTTCGACCGGGTGGTCCGAATCGTTGGCGACGGCGAACCACGTTGGCTTCAGGTCCGCAGTCATCCGATGTCGCCCAACAGCGCCCTCGCGGGCCGAGTCGGCAGCGTCGAGGACATCACCGACCACCGGCGAGCGCAGGAGGCGCTCAGTGCCGCGGCCACCCGTCTTCGGGCCATCTTCGACGCCACCGCCGGGGGCATCGTGGTCGCCGACGCCGGCGGGGCCATCGAAGCGATGAACCCGGTCGCGCACCGGATGTTCGGTTATCAAGCCGACGAGCTGCTCGGACAATCAATCGGCATCGTGTTGACCGGCTTCCTCCCGGAGCAGCCGGCCGACGCCCTGACCCGCCTCGCGGCCGAGAGCCAGGACGGCATCGCGAGAATCCGGGAGTCGGTGGCTCGCCACCGCGACCGGAGTATCATCCCGATCGAACTGGCCGTTTCCTCCGTCGAGATCGGCGGCGGAATCACCTACATCGCCACCATCTCCGACATCGGCGAGCGAAAGCGGGCCGAGGAGGAGCGGCTCGGCTATCTGGCGGAGCTCGAAGCGGCCAAAACCTCGGTGGAGGGCGCCACCCGGGCCAAGAGCGACTTCCTCGCCACGATGAGCCATGAGATCCGAACCCCGATGAACGGGGTCATCGGCATGGTCGGACTCCTGCTCGATACCTCGCTGGATGCGGAGCAGCGGGAATACGCCACCACCGTCAAATCCTCGGCCGAGTCGCTGCTCACGATCATCAACGACATTCTCGACTTCTCCAAGGTCGAGGCGGGCCGCCTCACCTTCGAACCGCTCCCGTTCGACCTTCGGGTTGCGGTCGAGGAATCCATCGATCTGCTCGCGGCCCGGGCCGCCGAGAAGGGACTCCGGCTCGCGGCCCGCTTCGCGCCGGGCACGCCCCGCCGGGTGATCGGCGACGTCGGTCGAGTGCGCCAGGTCCTCCTCAACTTTGCCGGGAACGCGATCAAGTTCACCGGCGACGGACATGTGCTGCTCGAGATCTCCTGCGACGAGACAACTGACTCGAGTGCAATGATCCGGCTCGCCGTGTCGGACACCGGGATCGGGATTCCGGTGGAGCACCAGGGTCGGCTCTTCAAGAAGTTCTCCCAGGCGGACGCAACGACCACCCGGAAGTTCGGCGGCACCGGTCTTGGTCTCGCGATCTCCAAACAGCTCGCCGAACTGATGGGAGGCGAGGTCGGCCTCAGCAGCGTCCTCGGCCAGGGGTCCACGTTCTGGGCCACCGTTCGCCTCGAGATCGACCGCGCGACCGCCGAAGTGCCCGCCCATCCGGGGCTCAGGGACCGGATGATCGTCTATGTGGACGGCAATCCGATGCAGCGGCTGATCATGGCGGAACTGCTGGCGGAGTGGGGCACCCGAAGTCAGGTCGTCGACAGCGGCGAGCGGGCCCTCGGCCTGCTCGAGCGAGCCCGGGCGGCGAACGAAAAGGTCGACCTTGTCGTCATCGACCACCTTGCCACTACCCACACGGCCAGCGAACTCGCCTCGGCAATCAGGTCCGCCGCCGGCGCGCCGATTCTGGCCCTGCTGACCACTGGCGGGACCGGCAGCAAGGCCGATGAGCTCGCCTCGGCCGGTTTCTCAGGATATTTCGCCCGCCCGCTCCGCTCGGACACTTTCGCGGACGGGCTTGAACGGCTGGTCGCCACCCGGTGTGAGCTGCCGGAGCCCAAGGCCAGAATCCCCGCGGCCGGCCCGGCCGCGGATGTCCCGCCCCCGATCACCCAGCGGCGCGTTCTGCTGGTCGACGACAACGTCGTCAATCAGAAAGTGGCGAGCAAAGTGCTCGAGAAGATGGGGTGCCGGGTCGACGTCGCCGCCAACGGCCGGGAGGCGGTCGACAGCTGGTCGCGGATGCCCTACGACCTGATCTTCATGGACTGCCAGATGCCGGAGATGGACGGGTACGAGGCCACCGGGGCAATCCGCCGCCAGGAGCCGGCCGGATCCCGGGTTCCCGTGGTCGCCCTGACGGCCAACGCCATGCAGGGCGACCGGGAGCGGTGTCTCGAGGCCGGCATGGACGACTACCTGTCGAAGCCGATCAAACCGGACGCACTGCGCGGGATGCTGACGAAATGGGGAGCGGGACAAGCGGCGGCCAGTATCATCCGGCCTTAGTGCCAGCCGCATTTCAGCCTTGCGGCGGCCCCCTCCCCATTCGATCCTTGAGCATGGCTCCCCCCGGTGACTTTTCGGGCCGTGCGACCGGGGCCCTGTGGCGGGCCCTGGTCGACAACGTTCCCTACTACGTGGCGCTGATTTCTCCCGACCAGCGCCTCACCTATCTCAACCGGCCCTTCGGATCCCGCCCGGCGCCGGAGTTCACGGGGAGTTTCCTGGCCGAGATCCTTCCACCGGGGGCGAAGCCCGGCCTTGAGGCGTTAGGCAGGATTCTGGAACAGGGCGGCATCGAACGCCTTGAACTTCCCCTGAGCGGCGACAGCACCCGGTGGTTCGAGCTCCATCTCACGGCCATTCGAGATGCAGAGGGTGAGGGCGCCGTCATCGGGGTGCTCGCGGTCGGGATCGAGACCACGGTACAGCGGCAATCGGGCATCGAGCTCCGGATGACGGTCAACGCCCTGCACCGGCTGATCGAGGCGCAAGAACAGATTTCGGCTGACCTTCATGATGGGATTCTCCAGTCCCTCTACGGGGTCGGGCTCCGTCTCGAGGCGGCCCGAACCGCCGTGACCTCGGGGAAGAACGGCGTTCTCGCCCACCTCGAGCGCGCCATCGGCCAGCTCAACGACACGATGAAGGACATCCGGCGCTTCATCCGGGGCGACCAGGAGCCCGTACTCATGGCGTCGGAGTGGGAGGACACGCTCGCCGGCGTGCTGCGGGGGCTCGAGGCTGCGGGAGGCCCGTCCTTGGTGATCCAGATCGATCGCGCCGCTGCCGCCCGGATTCCGGCCCGCCTCCGGAGCGACGTGGTCTTCATCACCAGAGAAGCGGTCAGCAACGCGATGCGGCACTCTGGCGCGGATCGGATCTCGGTGACCCTCACCCAGGATGCATCCCGCGTCCGTCTGGCGATCGAGGACAATGGCCGCGGCTTTGCCGGCCAACCGACCGCGGACGGTTTCGGCCTTTTGACCATGACCCGCCGGGCCGGCCAGATCGGCGCGGTGCTGAACGTCCAGTCACTTCCGGGCGACGGAACCGCCGTCCGGATCGACCTTCCGGTGAGTTGAGGAGCGACCGATGCCCATTCGACTGATGCTGGTCGACGACAGCGAAGTGGTCCGGATCGGACTCGCGGCGGTCCTGGGCCAGGACCCCGAGATCGAGGTGATCGGCCAGGCCGCGACGTCGTCGGAGGCCGTGAGTCTGGCCGGTCGCCTCGGCCCGGATCTGGTCCTGCTCGACGTCCGGATTCCCGAGGAGGGCGGCATCGAAGCCGGCCGCCGGATCCTCGAACAGCAGCCGGGCACCCGAGTGTTGTTCCTCAGCGCCTTCGCCGACGACGAGCTGGTGCGAGCCGCCATTCTGATCGGGGCCCACGGCTATCTGCTCAAGGAAATCGACGCTGGCTCCCTGCTGACGTCGATCAAGCGGGTAGCGGGGGGCGAATCGATCCTCGATCCGGGGCTGCGAAGCGGCGTGCTCGACTGGGTGATGCGGAGCGTGCCACAGACCGCGGCACCGGAACTGCCGCCGCTCACCCCGCAGGAACAGCGGATCGTGGCACTGGTGGCGGAGGGGAAAACCAACAAGGAGATCGCGACCGCGATGGAGTTGAGCCCGAAGACGGTCAAGAACTACCTCCACAACGTCTTCGAAAAACTTGGCATTCAGCGCCGCTCCCAGGCAGCGGCAATGCACGCCAAGAAACAACTCAAGTAGCCGGGTAGTACCGCTCGCCCGTGCGGGCCCGTTCCCGAAGCGGATCGGAGGGCGCGAACCGGTCCCCGCAGGTCCGGGCCAGTTCGTCGAGGGCCGAGACCACGGCCGCCGCCCCGAGCGTATCAATGGTCCGGAGCGGCCCGCCCCGAAACGGAGGAAACCCGATGCCGAAAATCGCGCCGATGTCGCCGTCCCGGGCCGACCGCACCACACCCTCCGCGAACGCCCGGGCCGCCTCGTTGAGCAGCGGATAGACCAGCCGCCGCGTCACCACCGCGGGATCGGTCCCGGCGAGCGGCTTGACCCCGAACAGGTCGTAGACTCTGGGATCGGGATCGGTCTTGTGGCCCTCGTGGTAGAGGTAGAACCCGGAACCCGCCTTCCGGCCCAGTCGGCCGGCGGCGACCATCCGGTCGATCGTGGCGGCGGGCGCCAGGCGATCGCCGAAGGCTGCCCGCATAACCACCCCGCCCTTGGCGGCGACGTCGATTCCGACTTCATCGAGCAGCGCGATCGGACCGACCGGGAAGCCATACTTGACCATGGCGCGGTCGATCACCTCGATCGGATTGCCTTCCAGCACCAGGTGCCCGGCCTCGACGAAATACGGCGCGAGGATCCGGTTAACCCAGAACCCAGGCCGGTCCGCCACGACGATGACGGTCTTGCCAAGGCGCCGCCCGAACCGGACCGCCGTGGCAATCGCGTCGCGACTGGTCTCTGCGGTCGGGATAACCTCGAGCAGCGGCATCCGGTCGACCGGCGAGAAGAAATGCATTCCCAGCACCCGCTGGGGGTGCCGGGCCCGTTCGGCGATCCGGGCGATCGGGATGGTGGAGGTGTTGCTGGCGAAGACCGCCTCAGGCGGGAGAACGGCCTCGAGTTCGGCGAGCACCGCCTGTTTGACCGCGAGATCCTCGAACACGGCTTCGACGACCAGGTCGGCCCGCTCGAATCCCCGATAGTCTGCGCCCCCCGACACCAGCGCCGAGAGCCGCTCGAACTCGAACTTGTCGATCCGCCGGCGACGGAACTGCCCCTCGGGGACGTCGAGCGCGGCCCGCAGGCCCTTGCCGACCCGGACAAGATCCGCGTCCTTCATCCGGACATCGACTTTGGCCGTGGTAATCGCCGTTCCCGCGATCCCCGCGCCCATGAAACCCGACCCAACCACGCCAAGATGGACCACGTCGCGGGGTTGGGCGCTGCCGGGTTCGACGCCGTCATCCTTCTTGAGCGCGGTGGTGGCAAAGAAGATTCCGACCAGCGCCCGCGACTCGGGGGTGACGGCCAGCGCCCCGAACGCGCGGGCTTCGGCCGCCAGGCCGGCCGACTTGCCCCACTCGAGTCCGGTCCGGATGACCTCGATCGCGGCGCGGGGGGCCGGATAGTTTCCCTGGGTCTTCTTCCGGACCTGAGCCCGAGCGGCTCGATAGACCAACCACCTGCCTAACGGGTTCCGGTCGAGGAGGGCTGCCAGCGTCCCACGCGGGCGCCCGGGTGCCCGCTCCCCCCGGGCCAGCCGCTCGGCCGCCGCGACGGCCGTGGCGACCAGAATGCTCTCCGGGACAACCTCGTCGACCAGACCAAGCTTCAGCGCCTTGGGCGCCCGCTCACTCTTGCCGGCCAGAATGATGTCGAGCGCCGCACGGGCGCCAATCTGCCGGGGAAGCCGGAAGCAACCGCCCGCGCCCGGTAGAAGGCCAAGCTGGATTTCCGGCAGGCCGAGCTGAGTCTTGGGGTGGTCCGAAGCGACCCGATAGGCGCAGGCTAGCGATAACTCGACCCCGAGCCCCAGGCAGGATCCGTGAATGGCCACCACGATCGGCTTCCGGAACGCCTCGACCCGGTCGATGAACGCATGGGCCGCGCGGCTCGACGCCTCGGCATCGGCGGCCGTTGCGAAGGCGACGAACTGATTGATATCGGCGCCGGCGATGAAGTTGTCGCGCTTCCCCGACCGGAGGACCACCGCTCGGACCGTGGGATCGGCGCCCAGCGTCTCGAGGCAGCCCCAGAGCTCGGTGCTGTGGGCGTGACTGAAGGTGTTGACCGGCTCGCCGGGCACGTCCAGCGTAACCACGGCGATGCCGGACCCGGTGACCGACCAGGAGAGAATCGCCACCGCTAACTCCGCTCCAGGACCATGGCGAACCCCATCCCACCCTGGGCGCAGATCGAAATCAGCCCGAACTGGACGTCGCGCCGGACCATTTCATTGGCCAGCGTGGTGGCGATCCGGGCCCCGGTGGCGCCGAACGGGTGGCCGATCGCGATCGACCCGCCCATGACGTTGGTCCGGTCCCAGTCGATCTCCCCGACCGGCTCCTTCCGCCCGAGCTTCTCGGCCCAGGCCCGCGAGCCCCAGGCCTCGACATTGGACAGCACCTGGGCGGCAAAGGCCTCATGAATTTCCACGAGGCCTACCTCGGCGAGCGTGATCCCGGCCCGGTCGAGCGCCTTGGGTACCGCGAACACCGGACCCATGAGCAGCTGCCACCCGGGGTCCACGGCCGCGACGGCGTAGCTCCGGATCGTGGCGAGCGGCTTCAGCCCTAACGCCAGCGCCTTGCCGCGCTCCATCACCAGGGCGGCGGCGGCGCCATCGGTCAGGGGCGAGGCGTTGCCAGCGGTCACGGTCCCGTATTTCCGGTCGAAGGCCGGCTTCAACCCGGCCAATGCCTCGAGGGTGGTATCGGCGCGGATGCCGTTGTCGCTCGTGGTCACCTCTTCGAGGCCGCGGCCACCGAACCAGGGGGCGATTTCCGCGGTGAGCCGGCCGTCCCGGGTAGCGGCCGCGGCCCGCTGATGACTCATCAGCGCCAGGCGGTCCTGGGCCTCGCGGGCAATGCCGTTCTCCTTGGCCATCTTTTCGGCCGACTGCCCCATCGACTGGCCGGTCGACGGTTCGGCGATCGCCGGGGCAACCGGAACCAGATCGCGAGGGCGGAGCCGCGAAAAGATGGCCAGCCGCGCGCCGATGCTCCGGGCCCGGGTGGCCTGCACCAGCAGCTGGCTCATCCGCCGCGAATGGAGAATCGGGACATCAGATAGCGACTCGACCCCGCCCGCAATGATCGCATCGGCGTGCCCGAGAACGATCTGGTCGTGCGCGGCGGCGAGGGCCTGGCCGGCGGATGCGCAGGCCCGATTGAGGGTGTAGGCGGGAATGGTTCGGGGGAACTGCGGAAGAAGACTCACCTCGCGGGCCACGTTGGGCACGGTGACGTTCGGCACCACCTGCCCGAAGATCACCTCATCGACGAGCGAACCCGGAATCCCCGCCCGGGAGAGCAGTTCCCGGGTCGCGAACCGCGCCATCGCCACCGGCCCCGCGTCGCGAAACACCGTGCCGGCCTTCGCGAACGGGGTACGAACCCCGGCGACGATGACGGCCTGACGCAAACCCACGGTTATTTTGTCCGGCGGGCGAGGACGCTCGACACCGCCGCCCATTGCGCGTTGTCGGCCGGTTCGAACGCCTCCCGCCCATGGACGATGACCAACGGCGCCACCAGCGCCGGGGCCTCGCCGAACTTGAGGAGGTGGGACTCCTTCTGCGGGCCCCAGCCCAGTTGGCGCTGGACCTCCAGGTACGTTTCGAACAGGAGATGGCCCCCGGGCCGGAGCGCCTCGACGACCCGGGCCATCCGGGCCCGGTCGAGATAGTAGAAAACCAGCACGACATCGAACTGGCCCAGATCGGGCCAAGTGGCTTCGAGATCGGCCTCGACCCACCGGATGGTAAGGCGGCGGCGGGCCGCGTCGTCCCGCCCCTGGCGGATCTTGGCGGCATCCTTGTCGACGGCGACCACGTCGGCGCCGAGCTGGGCGGCCGCGATGGCGTGCCGGCCGGAGCCGCAGGCCAGGTCGAGGACCCGGACGCCGGGGCGAATCAGCCCCGCGTTGGCGGTAAACCAATAGCTGGGCCGCTGCTCGAACCCCAGCGCCGGAATCGGTGTGTCGATGGACAGAAAATGAATCCTTCCGCTCGTGCCACAATCTGGGATTTGACTGCTCGCCGTCTTGACCTGCTCGTCATCGGCGGCGGCATCACGGGTGCCGGCATCGCTCGCGAAGCGGCCATCCGCGGGCTGTCGGTCGCCGTCGTCGATCGGGGCGATTTCGGCTCGGGAACGAGTTCCCGGTCGAGCCGCCTGATTCACGGAGGCCTTCGCTACCTCGAGCACCGGCAATGGTCGCTAGTCCGGGAATCGCTCGCCGAGCGATCGGTGCTCCTCCGGATTGCGCCCCATCTGGTCCGCCCCCTGAGCTTTCTCTTCCCCATCTTCGCGACCGACCGGCTGTCACGATGGAAGCTCGACCTCGGGCTGACCCTGTACGACGTCCTGGCGCTTCGCGGTAATGTGCGACGGCACCGGGCCTTGAGCAAGCGAGCAGTGCTCGAAGAGGAGCCGCTGCTCAGAGAACGCGGGCTGAAGGGTGGCTCCCTGTACTGGGACGCCCAGTGCGACGATGCCCGCCTGACCCTCGCGACCCTCCGGTCCGCCGCCGCCCACGGCGCCCTGGTGTCCAACTATCTGTGCGTCACGGCCCTTGAACTCGACCCCGACCGGGTAACGGGCGTCATGGTGGAAGACCGGTTGACCGGCGTCCAAGGCACCGTCCATGCCCGGGTCGTGGTCAACGCCGCGGGCCCCTGGGCCGACCAGATCAGGCGGCTCGAAGACCCCGCCGCGCCGACACTGCTCGCCCCGACCCGCGGCGCCCACGTCATGGTACCAAAGTCCCGGCTCGGCCACCAGCACGCCATCACCTTCCTGTCGCCGATCGACGGCCGAGTGATGTTCGTCCTCCCCTGGGGCAATCGATCCTACATCGGCACCACCGACACCGACAGCGGTGACTCGCCGGACCATGTCGCCGCGACCGAGGCGGACATGTTGTACCTGCTTCGGTCCGCCAACGCGATCTTCCCCAACGCCCGGCTCGCCCTCGAGGACGTATCGATGTCGTGGGCCGGGCTTCGCCCCTTGCTCCGTGACCCGAAAGCGGCCGGCCCGGGCGCCCGCTCCCGCGAACACAGCGTCACCACCGGACCCCGCGGGCTCATCACCGTGGCGGGCGGCAAGCTGACCACGTTTCGCCGGATGGCGCTTGATGCGGTCAATCAAGTACAGATCGCCATGGGGGTCCGTCCAATCGATCACGACCCGAGCAAAACCCGAACCGCGCAAGAACCGCTCCCGGGTGGTGATGCCTATAGGGTCGAAACCCTGTTTGCCCGGGGAAGCGGCCGAGGACTCGCCGAGCGGACGGTGGCCCACCTCGTCGGCCAGTACGGATCGGAAGTCCCGACCCTGTACGATTTCATTGCCGAATGGCCCGAGCTTCGGGAGCCGGTCCATCCGCAGCACGGCGCGATCGGCGCCCAGGTCGTCCACGCGGTCCGGGGCGAATACGCCCGCCGGATCGACGACGTCATGATCCGGCGGCTGTCGCTCGGGTCTGAGACGCCCGACGCCGGTCTCGCGGCGGTCGAAACGGTCTCGCGCCTGATGGGCCGCGAGCTGGGCTGGGACGACAGCCGCCGCCGCGAGGAAGTCGATCGGTACCGGGAACTCGTCAGCGCCATTCCCCGGGGCCGGAGATTATTATTTGAGCCGGATTCCGGCAGTTAGATCGAGAGACGAGAGACCCGAATGGCCAAACGGTGGATCGACCCGAACGTCTTCGAGACCGCGAACGCGGGCTTCGCCCAGGCGATCTACGAGGAGTATCTCCGGGATCCAAGCGGCGTCGCCCCGGAATGGCGGCTGCTGTTCGAGTCCGGACGGGTCGGCGAACGCCCGGCCGTCGTGGCCACGAGGACCAACGGCGCCCCGACGACTGAAAAGAGCGGCCTCCCAGCGCCGGCCGGCGGCCAGCCGCTGAAGGGGCCGGCCGCACGGCTCGCGGCGAACATGACCGAGAGCCTCACCGTTCCAACCGCCACTACGTTCCGCGAAATCGCGGTCCGGACGCTCGAGGCCCGTCGCAACGAATTGAACGCGGCGCTCAAGGGCGCCGGGCGAAGCGAGAAGATCTCGTTTACCCACCTGATCGGATTTGCGCTGGTCCGCGCCGCGGCCGTGCATCCGGTGATGACCCATACCTTCGCCATGATCGACGCGATCCCGCACCGGGTCGATCCCCAGGGCATCAACCTCGGCATCGCGGTGGATGCCGAGCGCAAGGACGGATCCCGCGGACTCGTGGTGCCGGTCATCAAGCACGCCGAGCGGATGGACTTCACGGCGTTCCACAGCGTCTACGAGACCCTGATCGAGAAGGCCCGGACCAACCGGCTGATGCCGGACGATTTCGCCGGCGCCACGATGTCGCTCACCAATCCCGGCGGGATCGGGACGGTGGCCTCGGTGCCCCGCCTCATGGCGGGCCAGGGCAGCATCATCGCGGTCGGCGCCATCGGATTCCCCCCCGAGTTCCAGGGGCTGGCGCCCGAGCAGACGAGGGCGCTCGGCATCGCCAAGGTGATGATGATCACCAGCACCTACGATCACCGGGTGATCCAGGGCGCCGAATCCGGCGGGTTCCTCCGGACGATGGAGGGACTGCTCCAGGGCGAGGCGCAGTTCTTCGAGCAGGTCGCGGCCACTCTCGGCGTGTCGCCCGGTGCCGCGATCCCGATGACGGCAACGCCGGTGGCGGCGACCGGGACCACCTTCGACCAGGTCGCGGCCGCGATGTCGATCGTCAAGGCCCACCGCACCCACGGCCACCTCGCGGCTCACCTCGACCCATTAGGCAGCGAGCCCCTTGGCGACCCCGCGCTCGACCCCGAACCGCTCGGCCTCACGCCGGGCGTCATGGGCCGGATTCCGTCCGGGCTTCTCCGGGTCGCGGTCGCGGGCGCCACGCTCGCCGAGGCGCTCCCCAACCTCCGGGCGACCTACTGCGGCACCATCGCCTACGAGGTCGAGCACATCGCCAGCCACGCCGAACGGGTCTGGCTCCGCCAACAAATCGAGTCCGGCGCGCACCGCCAACCGCTCGATCGCGATGCCAGACTCGAGCTGCTCGACCGCCTGATCCAGGTCGAGTCGTTCGAGCGATTCCTGCACAAGGCCTATCTCGGCCAGAAGCGGTTCTCGATTGAAGGTGTCGATCTGCTCATCCCGATGCTCGACGCGATGATCGGCATGGCCGCCGACCAGGGGGCCCGCGAGGTCGTCCTCGGGATGGCGCACCGCGGCCGCCTCAACGTGCTGGTCCACACCCTCGGCCGACCCTCCGTCACGATCTTCGCCGAGTTCGAAGGCAAGAAACCGGGCAAGGAGGGGGAGGACACCGGCACCGGGGACGTGAAGTATCACCTCGGCGCCGAGGGGGCCTTCGTCACCAAGTCGGGCCGGTCGATTGCCGTCTCGCTGGCCCATAACCCGAGTCACCTCGAGTTCGTCGGTGCGGTAGTGGACGGCCGGGCCCGCGCCCGCCAGACCCAGCGCAAAGCCGCGGAGGCCTACCACGATCCGTCGGCCGCGCTGCCGGTCGTCATTCACGGCGACGCGGCGTTTGCCGGCCAGGGTGTGATCCAGGAGACACTCAACCTCGGGGCGCTCCGAGGCTACCGGACCGGTGGAACGATCCACCTGATCACCAACAACCAGGTCGGCTTCACCACCGACGCGGCGGACGCGCGGTCCACCCGGTACGCCAGCGACTTGGCCAAGGGTTTCGACATTCCGATCATCCACGTCAACGCCGACGACGCGGAGGCGTGCCTCGCCGCGGTCCGGCTGGCTATGATGTACCGGGAGCGGTTCCGGGAAGACGTGTTGATCGACCTGGTCGGTTACCGGCGCCACGGCCACAACGAGGCCGATGAGCCGGCCTACACCCAGCCGCTCATGTCGGAGCGGATCAAGGCCCACCGAAGCGTGCGGGAGGGCTACGCCGGATCGCTGGTGGCGGAGGGCATTCTCTCGGCCGACGAAGCCCAGGCCCGGTACGACGCCGCCTATCAGCATCTGGTCGAGCAGCAGCAAGGCTTCAAAGCATCGATCAGCCCGCCAAAGCCGGCCGAGGCGGCGCCAACGAAGATCGTCCGGGAGGACCCCGCCACGGCGGTGGATCGTGACGGCCTGATCGGCCTCAACGAACAATTGCTGGGCTATCCGGACGGCTTCACCGTCCACCCCAAGCTCAAGCGTCAGCTCGAGCGCCGCCGGACCGCGATGGGGCCCGAAGGCGGAATCGACTGGGGTCACGCCGAATCACTGGCGTTCGCGTCGCTGCTCTCGGAGGGCGTCCCGATCCGGCTCACCGGTCAGGACGTGCAGCGAGGAACCTTCAGCCATCGCCACATGGTGCTGCACGACGCCACGACCGGCTCCACGCTCTGCACCATGCAGCGCCTGCCCGGAGCCCTCGCGTCGTTCGAGATCCACAATAGTCCGTTGTCCGAACTCGCCACGCTGGGCTTCGAGTACGGCTACGCCACGGCGGCGTCCGATGCCCTCGTGCTCTGGGAAGCGCAGTTCGGCGACTTCATCAACGGGGCCCAGGTCATCGTCGACCAGTTCATCGCGGCCGGCCTGTCGAAGTGGGGCGTCACGTCGCGGCTCACCCTGCTCCTGCCTCATGGACACGAGGGCCAGGGTCCCGAGCACTCGAGCGGTCGGCTCGAGCGGTTCCTCCAGCTCGCCGCCGAGGGGAATCTCCGGATCGCCAACTGCACCACCGCGGGCCAGTACTTCCACCTGATCCGGCGGCAGGCCCGCCGGATCCGGCAGCGCCCGCTCGTGGTCTTCACGCCGAAGAGCCTCCTCCGCCTGCCCGCAGCCTGCTCCACGCTCGATGACCTCGCCACCGGAGGCTTCCTCCCCGTGATCGACGACCCGGCCGCCCGGACTCGCGGCGAGGCGGTGAGCCGGGTCGTGCTGTGCTCCGGCAAGGTCTACTACGACCTGATGGCGGAGGCCGCGAAGCGCCCCGAGTCCGCCAGGCCCGCGGTGGTCCGGATGGAACAGCTCTATTCGTTCCCCGAAACCGAACTGAGGCAGATGCTGGCGGGTTATCCGGGGCTCCGGGAGTTGGTCTGGTGCCAGGAGGAGCCGCGCAACATGGGCGCCTGGACCTTCGTGGAACCGAGAATCCGGACGATTCTGCCTACCAGTTCGGCCCTCGGATACGTCGGCCGGCCCGACCGGGCCAGTCCGGCCGAGGGGTCCAACCGTGCCCACACCGTGGAGCAGGAGCGGATTGTCCGCGAGGCGATCGGCTGAGCACGCCTGCCATCGAGGCGCGCGCCGGATTCAACCGGTGGCTGATCCCGCCGGCCGCGCTGGCGATTCACCTGTCGATCGGCCAGGCCTACGCCTTCAGCGTCTTCAACCTGCCGCTCTCCCGGGCCATCGGGATCACCGAACCGGCCCCTGCTGACTGGAAGCTGACCCAGTTGGGCTGGGTCTTCACGTTCGCCATCGTCTTTCTTGGCCTCTCCGCCGCGACGTTCGGTCGGTGGCTCGAGCGGGTCGGACCCCGGACCAGCGGGCTCGTGGCAGCCGCTTGCTGGGGCAGCGGGTTTCTGATTGCGGCCCTCGGTGTCCATCTCCATCTCCTCTGGCTCATCCTGCTGGGCTACGGCGTGGTCGGCGGCTGCGGCCTCGGGCTCGGCTACATCACCCCGGTCTCCACGCTCATCAAGTGGTTTCCCGACCGCCGCGGCATGGCGACCGGGATGGCGATCATGGGTTTTGGGGGCGGCGCGATGATCGCGGCCCCGCTGTCGTCGGCGCTGATGACGCGGTTCGCCAGCGCGACATCGGTTGGAGTGGTCGAGACGTTCGTCGCCCTGGGATTGATCTACGCCGGCTTCATGACGGTGGGCGCCCTGCTCTTCCGGGTCCCGCCCCCGAACTGGCGCCCGGCCGGCTGGACACCATCGGCCGAGGCCCGGAAGCTGGTAACCAACCGAAACGTGCATCCGACCGTCGCCATTACCACGCCGGCGTTCTGGCTCCTCTGGGCGGTCCTCTGCCTCAATGTCACCGCGGGGATTGGCGTCCTCGGCCAGGCCAGCGCGATGATCCAGGAGATCTTCCACGGCACGGTCAGCGCCGGCGCGGCGGCCGGGTTCGTTGGCCTGCTCAGCCTCTTCAACATGGGCGGCCGGTTCTTCTGGTCGTCGCTGTCCGACCGGATCGGGCGGAAGCCGACCTACGCGGTCTTTTTCGGGGCGGGCCTACTGCTCTACGCGGCGGTCCCGGCCGCGGGCACCGCCGGAAGCGTGGCGCTGTTCGTGGCCTGCTTCGCGGTCATCCTGACCATGTATGGAGGCGGGTTCGCCACCATCCCGGCCTATCTCTCCGACCTCTTCGGCACCCGATTCGTCGGCGCGATCCACGGACGGCTCCTCACGGCGTGGTCGACCGCGGGCGTGCTCGGGCCGGTGCTCGTCAACTACATCCGCGAGTTTCAGGTCAGCCGGGGAATCGCGAAGGCGGAAGGGTACAACGCCACGATGTTTCTGATGGCGGCCCTGCTGGCGGTGGGGTTCGTCTGCAATCTTGCCGTGCGCCCAGTCGACCCGAAGCACTACCTGCCTGATGAGGCCCCCTCGGGTCACGGCGGTGCGGAGCTGGTTGGTGGGGGGGACGGCGGGTCGGGTTGGACCCTTGGGCTCGTCGCCTCATGGCTCGCGGTCGGCGTGCCGCTGGCCTGGGGCGTGCTGGCGACCCTCGGAAGGGCCGCTCAGCTCTTCCGATAGCTAGAGCGTCTTCTCGACCAGACCGCGGACGGTCTGCTTGATGCCGTCGGACAGATTGTCGCCGTAGTGGAGGAGGAAAACCCCCCGCGACCGCCGCGCCAGGATGAAGCCCAGAAACGGCATGTCGGCCTTGGCCGCGTTGCAGGACTTGCAGGCGAGCACCAGGTTGTCCGACCGGTCGTAGGCCGTCTTGCCCTTCCGCGGCTGGACGTGATCGAGGGTCAGGGTGTCCGGAGGGAACAACTCACCGCAGTAGGCGCAGACCGGCCCATGCAGCGCGATCAGTTCGTCTCGGTGGCCCTGATAGGATTTGCTCCCGGTTCGGCGAAGCGTCTCGGAGCTCCGAGCGACGGTGGGGGAGCCAGCACCGCGACGACGTCTTGGTTTGCTCACGGGGGAACAATCTAACGGGGTCGGTTCATTTTCGGGCGGTCCGGCCGCTGGTATCGGATCGGACTCTCCGCTATTTTCTTCCCTCCGTAGGACGCCCCGTCAAAATCGTCACCCGTTCTCCAGCCTGAACAAAGGAGCGTGCTTGTCGGTGCCCGACTCGCTCGATCCGTCCCTCGCCTGGACGACTATCAACACGATCCGCACCCTCGCGATGGATGCGGTCGAGCAAGCCCAGTCCGGCCACCCGGGAACGCCGATGGCGCTCGCCCCGGTCGCCTATCTGTTGTGGAGCCGCCACCTCCGCCATGCCCCGAGCCGTCCCGACTGGGCCGACCGCGATCGCTTCGTGCTGTCGTGCGGCCATTCGTCGATGCTGCTCTACTCGCTGCTCCACCTCTCGGGCTACGACCTCTCGCTCGACGAGATCCGCCACTTCCGGCAGTGGGGCTCCCACACGCCCGGTCATCCGGAGCGGGGCCACACCGCCGGCGTGGAGACCACCACCGGCCCGCTGGGCCAGGGGATCGGAAATGCGGTCGGGATGGCGATGGCCGAGCGCTATCTGGCCGACCGATTCAACCGCCCGGGTCACGCCATCGTCGACCATCAGACCTGGGTGGTCGCGAGCGACGGCGATTTGATGGAGGGCCTGGCCAGCGAAGCCGCCTCCCTGGCAGGCCACCTCCGCCTCGGCAAGCTCACGGTGATCTACGACGACAACAGGATCACGATCGACGGCACCACGGCAAGGTCCTTTTCGGAGGACGTCGGCGCGCGGTTCGAGGCCTATGGCTGGCGGGTCGAGCATGTCAGCGATGGAAACGACCTCGCCGGGATCGACGCGGCCCTTGCCCGGGCCGCAGCCGACACCACCCGCCCATCGCTGGTGGTTCTCCGGACCGTGATCGGCGACCCCGCGCCAACCAAGAAGAACACGTCCGAAGCCCACGGCGCCCCCCTTGGCAAGGAAGAGATTGCCGCGACCAAGGCCATCCTCGGCTGGCCCGCCGACCCGTTCCACGTGCCCGCAGAGGCCCGCGATGACCTTGGCCGGTGCGCCGAGCGCGGCCGAGCCGTCGCCGGAGACTGGGACGCCCGGATGGAGCGGTACCAGGCCGCCTTCCCGGAGCAGGCCGAGGAGCTGAACGACTGGCTCGACGGCCACCTGCGGGTCGATTGGGACACCGTGCTCCCCGTCTTCAAGCCGACCGATGCGCTCGCCACCCGCCAGGCGTCCGGCACGACGCTCAACGCCCTCGCCGCCAGGATCCCCAATCTGGTGGGCGGCTCCGCCGATCTCGCCGGCAGCACCGGTACCGCGATCAAGGGCGCCGGACTCTTCGGGCCTTCCGCCTCGGGACAAATGGTGGCCTGGGGCATTCGGGAACACGCGATGGGTGCGGCAATGAACGGCATGGCCGCCCACGGCGGCATCCGGCCGTTCGGCAGCACCTTTCTGGTCTTCTCCGACTACATGAAGCCGGCGATCCGGCTCGCGGCGCTGATGCATTTGCCCGTGGTCTACATCTTCACTCACGATTCCATCGGCGTCGGCGAAGACGGCCCCACCCACCAGCCGATCGAGCACCTCGCCATGCTCCGGGGGATCCCCAACCTGGTGGTGCTGCGTCCGGGCACGCCGGCCGAAACGGCGCAGGCCTGGCGCGCCGCACTCGAACGGCACGACGGCCCGACCGCGCTGATCCTCTCGCGCCAGAAGCTGGCCGCCTTCGATCATGCCGGGGCCAGCGCCGAGGGCGCCCGCCGCGGCGGCTACGTCCTGGTCGAGCCGACGGAGCCGCCGCAGGCCATCGTGATTGCCAACGGATCGGAACTGGGCCTGGCCGTGGCTGCCGCGGGCCGACTGACTGAGGGCGGGCTGCCCACGCGGGTCGTCTCGCTGCCCTCGTGGGAACTGTTCCGGACCCAGTCCGGCGCCTACCGCGATCAGATCCTGCCACCCGCCATCCGGGCCCGGGTCTCGGTCGAAGCCGCCTCGACGTTCGGCTGGCTCGCCTGGGTCACGGAACGCGGCGAGGCGATCGGGATCGATCACTTCGGCGCCTCGGCCCCCGCCGAACGATTGTTCAAGGAGTTCGGACTCACCGTCGAACAGGTGGTCGAGGCGGTTCGTCGCGCCCACCAGCGGAGCAACTAATGACCAACCCCCTGGTTCGTCTCGGGCAACTGGGCCAGAGCCCGTGGTACGACTTCATTACCCGTGACCTGATCCGCTCCGGCACTCTTCGCCGCCTGATCGAGCAGGATGGATTGCTCGGGATGACCTCGAATCCGACGATCTTCGAGAAGGCCATCGCGGCGAGCGCCGACTATGACGACGACATTCGGAGCCTCACCGCCGACGGACTCGGCCCCGCCACCATCTTCGAAACACTCGCGGTGGCCGACGTCCAGTCCGCCTGCGACGCCTTCCTGCCCGTCCATCGCGACACCAGCGGCCGCGACGGACACGTGTCGCTCGAGGTGTCACCAACCCTGGCGGACGACACCAACGGGACCATCATCGAGGCCCGCCGGTTGTGGGCCTCGCTCGGCCGGGCAAACGCGATGATCAAGATCCCCGGCACCCGCGCCGGCCTCCCGGCGATCACCGAGTGCATCGCCGCGGGAATCAACGTGAACGTGACGCTGCTGTTCTCGGTCGAACGATATCGGGAAGTGATTGGCGCCTACCTGGCGGGCCTCGAGGCCCGGGCTTCCAAGGGCCTCCCCATCGACGGGATCGCCTCCGTGGCGAGTTTCTTCGTGAGCCGGGTCGACGGCCGGGTCGACGGCCTGCTCGACCAGCGGGGCGACCCGAAGGGTCTCCGGGGAAAGACGGCGATCGCCAATGCCGCCCAGGCGTACGCGGCGTTCAAGGAGACGGTCGCAACACCTCGCTGGCAGGCGCTATCCGCCAAGGGCGCTCAGCGGCAGCGGCCACTCTGGGCATCGACCAGCACCAAGGACCCCCGTTTCCGGGACACCTACTACGTCGAGGCTCTGGTCGCCCGCGATACGGTCAACACCCTCCCCCCCGAGACCTACAACGCCTACCGCGACCATGGCGACCCGGCGCTCAGGATCGATCAGGCCATCGCCGCCGCACCGGCGCAGCTGGCCGCCATCGGCTCGGAAGGGATCGACCTCGGCGAGGTGACCGGATTCCTGGAGGACGACGGGGTCGCGAAATTCGCGGCGTCGTATCGTTCGCTGCTGGCGGGAATCGAATCGAAAATGGGTGCGCTGGCCGGCCGCTAAGACCCCGGCTTCGGCTTTTTTCCTTTCGGCCGCCGGGGCGGCGGCGGGCGGGTCCACAGCACGACCACCCCGCACCGCGCCGCGGCCCCTTCCAACTCCGGCGGCGTCTCCGACGGCCCCGAATACACCTCGATGCCCTCGATCTCCTCCACCGGCGTGAGCCACAGTACGGCGGCGTCGGTAGGGATCCCATCCATGAAATAGCCCGGCGAGCACCCTTGCGGACCCCGCGCCATCCGGGCGACGCACACCCCGTTTCCCCAACACTCGATCCGGACGCCCGCCACCATCCGCAGGGCGTCGGGCAGAGTGGCCACCTGCCGATCCTCGAGCTGCTTTCGGGTGATGTACCGACCCAGCCCTTCCGACTTGCGGCGGAGCCAATCGGCGGGCCCGTAATTGGCCCGTTCCTCGACGGTCAGCTCGGGCAGGTTCACCGCCTCAGGATCGGCTTGGAACTCAATTTCGAGGGTCTCACCTTCCTTGACCACGAGCGACGAACTCATGGTGCTGAATCCGATCGCCCCGGCCTGGATGACATAACGGCCAGGCTCGAGGCCGGTAAAGCTGAAGCCCCCCGTGTGGTCGGTGGTCACCACATAGGGCGTCCCCGCCAGGGAAATCCTGGCGCCTTCGATCGGGCGCTTGGCCCGGATGTTGGTGATGACCCCGCGAATCGATCCCGATCGCTCCTGGGACGCGACCGGCGAACCGACGAAGCCGAGCACCGCCGCCGCCACCACAACGCTCCGCAAGTCAGCGATCACGACGTTCCCCTCGGCGGGTCCAGATCACGACCGCGCCGCCGCACCGCGCCACCTCGTTGTTCAGTTCGGGCGGCGTTTGCGACGGGCCGCGGTAGAGTTCGACCCCTTCGATATCCACCGGTGGCGTGTTATCGAGGACCGCGATGTTGGTGTGCTGGTCGTCAATAAAAAACGCCGGGGGACACCCGGTCGGATCTTGATTGAGCCGGATCTGACAGGTGAACCCGCGACAGTCTGCCCGGACCCCCGGGAGAAAGCGGATCATGTCCATGATCCGCATCGGATTGCGCCTGACGATTTCCTCCCGGGTAATGAACCGCCCGTGCCCGGCCGACTGGCGTCGCTCGAAGGTGGTCAGGGGCTTGATCAGGTCCGGCTGCGACTCCCCTTCGACGAAGATCGTCGGCAGCAGTTGGCCCACGCTGTCGGTCCGAAATTCGACGTCCTTCCGCTCACCTTCGTTGATCTGGATCAGGGCGTACAACGGCGGATAGCCGATCAGATTGGCCTCCAGCCGGTAGGCCCCCGGCCTGAGATCGGTAAACGCGAACCGCCCGACCGAGTCGGTGGCGACCGTTTTCCGAAGATTGACCAGGATGACCCGGGCCCCCGGAACGGGAGCACCGTCGAAGTTGTGGACTCGGCCGGTTATGACCGCAGTGTTCACCTGCCCATCTGCCCGGTTGGGGAAGACGGCCACCAATAACACCGCGAAGGCGGCAAGGCGAAAAACGACCTTCGATTCCAGCATGACCGAGCCCCCTTCCCGGGGGTCTGGAGAGGCGCCGGGCGGATTCGAACCGCCGATGGAGGTTTTGCAGACCTCTGCCTTACCACTTGGCTACGGCGCCGGGAGGGAGGACAAAAATCGCACCACCCCGCGGCCACCCGCAAGGGAAAGGTGAGGTCAGATGGTCCCAACGACGCCGACCGATCCGATGGTGACACCAGGTTCCAACCTGAACCGC
>JAYUZK010000037.1:0-2606 GCA_043751835.1 Gemmatimonadota bacterium
TCCCTCGCCCGCGCCATCGAGGCGAGCAGTGGCCAGACGGCGGGGATCGTCGGGCTGGTCGACCGGGGTGTTCTCGCCCCAGGGAAATTCGCGGACGTCGTGGTGTTCGATTCGACCGCGATCATCGACAAATCGACCTATGAGGCCCCGGCCGCCCCCGCGGCAGGGATCCGGTTCGTGGTGGTGAACGGCCGCCTCGCGGTGGACGCCGGGCGCCCGACCGGCGCATTGGCGGGCCGAGCGCTTGCCCGGGGGCAGTAACGGATGACTTCGATCTACGACGTTGGCCTCGATCGATGTGATGCGAACTACGCCCCGCTCACCCCGCTCACCTTCCTCGACTGGGCCGCCCGGGTCTATCCACAGCGGACGGCGGTGATCCATGGCCGGCGGAGATACACCTGGCTCGAGACCGAAGCCCGGTGCCTGCGCCTGGCCTCGGCACTCGCGTCCCGGGGGGTCGGCCGGGGCGACACGGTCGCCGTCATGCTCACCAACACGCCCGAGATGTACGAGTGCCACTTCGGGGTGCCGATGACGGGGGCGGTGCTCAATACCATCAACGTCCGGCTCGACGCGGCGACGGTCGCCTTCATTCTCGACCACGGTGAGGCCCGGGTGCTGATTACCGACCGGGAGTTCAGCCCGGTGGTGCGTGAAGCCTTGATGCGGTGCTCGGTCAAACCATTGGTGATCGATGTCGACGACTCCGAGTACGACGGCCCCGGCAACCGGATCGGCCCCGAAGAGTACGAGGCCGTTCTCGCCGCGGGCGATCCGGCGTATCGGTGGCAGGGGCCGCGGGACGAGTGGGAAGCGATCGCGCTCAACTACACCAGCGGCACCACCGGCAATCCGAAGGGCGTGGTCTATCATCACCGCGGCGCCCACCTCAACTCGGTGAACGAGATTCTTGCCTGGGACATGCCCCGGCACGCGGTCTATCTCTGGACCCTGCCGATGTTCCACTGCAACGGCTGGTGCTTCACCTGGTCCCTCGCCGCGCTGGCCGGGACCAACGTGTGTCTCCGCAAGGTCGAGCCGGGCCAGATCTTTGCCGCGATCAAGGCGCATCGGGTGACGCATTACTGCGGCGCCCCGATTGTCCACAACACCATGCTGGGCGCGCCCGACGCGATGTGGGAGGGCATCGACCAGACGCTGCATGCCTTCATCGCCGGCGCTGCCCCGCCGGTGGCCACGATCGAGGCGATGGAACGGCGCGGGGTTCAACTCACCCATGTGTACGGGCTGACCGAGGTCTTTGGCCCGGCCGCCGGATGCGCCAAGCAGCAGGAATGGACCGCGCTCGATCAGAAGGAGCGGGCGGCGCTGAACGGCCGCCAGGGCGTTCGGTACCTGCTCGCGGACGGTTTCGGGGTGTTCGATCCCGACACCATGCGGCCGGTGCCGGCCGACGGGGAGACGATGGGCGAGATCATGTTCCGCGGCAACGTCACCATGAGCGGCTATCTCAAGAACCCTTCGGCCACCGCGGCCGCCTTCCAGGATGGCTGGTTCCACTCGGGCGACCTCGCCGTGGTGCACCCGGATGGTTACGTCAAGATCAAGGACCGGGGCAAGGACATCATCATCTCGGGCGGGGAGAACATCTCGTCCATCGAGGTGGAGGACGCGCTCTATCACCATCCTGCGGTCTTCGCGGTGGCGGTAGTGGCCCAGCCGGACCCCAAATGGGGCGAGTCGCCGTGCGCCTTCGTCGAGTTGAAGCCCGGGCAATCAGCCACCGAGCCGGAGCTGATCAGCCACTGCCGCTCGCATCTGGCCCACTTCAAGGTCCCCCGGACGATCCTGTTCGGCACCCTTCCGAAGACCTCCACCGGCAAGATCCAGAAGTTCCTCCTTCGGGAGCGCGCCCGGTCGGCCTCGGCCATCGACGCGCCCCCCGCCCATCCACCCGTTCGTCCATCCGCCTGAGCCCCCATGACCGACGCTCCCTACGTCCTCCGCGAACAGTCCGGCCCGGTACTCACCCTTACCCTCAACCGCGGCGACCGTTTCAACCCGCTTTCGCTGGCCATGATCGGGGCGCTCCAGGCCGAGCTCGACCGGGCCGCCGGATCGGAGGCCCGGGTGATCGTGCTCGCCGCTCAAGGGCGGGGGTTCTGCGCCGGCCACGATTTGAAGGAGATGCGGGCCCATGCCGGTGACGATGCCTGGCAGCGCGGCCTGTTCGACGATTGCAGCCGGCTGATGGTGGCGCTCACCCGGCTGCCCCAGCCGGTGATCGCCCGGGTCCATGGAATCGCCACGGCCGCCGGATGCCAGTTGGTGTCGATGTGCGACCTCGCGGTCGCCGCCGATACCGCCACCTTCGCTCTCCCGGGGGTGAACGTCGGGATCTTCTGCTCGACGCCGGCGGTCGGGGTGGCCCGGAACGTCTCCCGGAAACACGCCATGGAGATGCTCCTGACCGGCCGTCCGATCGACTCGGCCACGGCGCTTGCGTGGGGGTTGGTCAACCGGGTCGTGCCGGGGGCCGAGCTCGATCAGACCATCGCCTCGTTCACCGAGGTCATCGTGGCCCGGAGTCAGGCCACCGTCGCGATCGGGAAGCGGACCTTCTACCGGCAACTCGAGGCTGG
>JAYUZK010000038.1:0-11550 GCA_043751835.1 Gemmatimonadota bacterium
GGGAGCGCCATCGTGTTCGTTGGGATTCTCTTCGCGATGCTGTTCTGGTGCGGGGTCAGACCGTCGCTGCTGCTGCTGCTTGCCTCTCCCGGCGTCAGCCTGCTTCTGGCGGTCGACACCCGCTGGTGGGGAGCCTGGATTCTCCTCCTTACGATGCTCCTCTTGGTGTGGCGGATCTATGTGTCGGAGGGGGTCTTCATCTGGCTGGTCAACTCGGCGATGGGCGTCATCGCCATCGTTCTGTGGAACCGGCTCAAACCCTATCAGCAACAGCGGCTGGTGTCGTTTCTCCGCCCCGAGGCCGACCCGAGCCGGTCCGGCTACCAGGTCATCCAGTCCAAGGTGGCCATCGGATCGGGCGGTTGGTTCGGGAATGGCTGGCTCCATGGACCCCAGAAGCGGCTCGCCTTTCTCCCCGAGCAGCCAACGGACTTCATTTTTTCGGTGGTGGGTGAAGAACTGGGGTTCGTCGGCGTCCTGCTGGCGATGGGACTGTTCTTGGCCCTGTTCCTGGTCCTTCTCAGGATCGCGAGGCGGGCGACCGAGAGCTTCAGCAGTCTGGTGGTGTTCGGGATTCTGGGACTTTTGTTGATTCACGTCTTCGAAAACGTCGGGATGACGATCAGTCTCATGCCGATTACCGGAATTCCACTGCCGTTCTTTTCATATGGTGGGTCGTTCATCCTGACCTGCGGGATCGCGATGGGGCTGGTGTTCCGGGTGGCATCAGACTCCAGAATGTCTGGCTATCTCGATACATAACAATGAGTTACGTGTCAAGGTCTGGCGCGAATAGCACCCTTCAAGCAGATTGAGGCCGTGACTTGTAGCGTCCCCGCCTCAACCCACCCCTGCGCGAGCCCATGGCCGTGACCGCTTGGTTCCGAAAAGAACGAAAGCCGCGCGTTTCCCAACGGGCCCGCCTTGAGATTCCCAAGGATGCCTGGGACAAGTGCGACGCCTGCGATCACGTGGATATCCGCGAGCGGTTCGAGCGGGAACTGAACGTCTGTCCGAATTGCGGGTTCCATCGCCGTTTCTCGGCTGAGGAATACGTCGAACTGCTGAGCGATGTCGGCAGTTGGCGGGAACTCAACCAGAGCCTCAAGCCGCTCGACCCCCTTGGCTTCGAGCACTACCTCGACCGGGCCAAGGCCGCCCAAGTCAAGACCGGCCACCTTGATGCGGTCATCACCGGGGCCGGCAGACTGGAGACGATCCCGCTTCACCTTGGTGTGATGAACTTCGCGTTCATGGGTGGTTCGATGGGGTCTGTGGTCGGGGAGAAGATCGGGCGACTTGCTCGCCGGTCGGCCGACAAGGGGATCCCCTGTGTGCTGGTCTGTACCTCCGGGGGCGCCCGGATGCAGGAGGGCGTGCTGTCGTTGATGCAGATGGCCAAGACCTCGGCGGCCATCGCCGAGCTCAAGCGGAAGGGCGTTCCCTTCATCACGGTCCTCACGAACCCGACCACCGGCGGCGTCTCGGCTAGTTACGCGATGCAGGGCGACGTCATTCTGGCGGAACCCGGGGCGGTGATCGGTTTTGCCGGGGCTCGGGTCATCAAACAGACCATCGGCCAGGATCTCCCCGAGGGATTCCAGACGGCCGAATTCCTCCTCGAGCACGGCCAGGTGGACGGCGTGATTCCCCGCGGTTTGCTTCGCGAGACCATCACACGCCTGCTCCACCACATGCTCGGCCACAAGGGCGAGGCCCCGGCGCCTCGAATCGAGGAGTGAACTACCAGCAGGCGATCGACTTCCTGTACCCCCGCACCACCACCATCAAATTCGGACTCGATCGCACCCTCCGCCTGCTTGGGGAAATCGGCAATCCGCATCAGGTAGTCCCGGCGATTCACGTCGGAGGCACCAACGGGAAGGGCAGCGTGACGACCCTCGTCGCCGCAGCCCTGGAAGAGGCCGGGTGGCGGGTCGGGGTCTACACTTCACCCCACTTGGTGGATTTTCGAGAACGGATCACCGTGGCCGGGCAGCCGATCGGCGAGCCCAGCGTGGCGATGTGGACCCAGCGGCTGCAGCCCCTGATCGCGTCGATCGGGGCGACCTTTTTCGAGGCCGCCACGGTCATGGCGTTCGCCGACATGGTCGCCCGGGGGGCCGAGATCGCGGTGATCGAGGTCGGCCTTGGGGGGCGACTCGACAGCACCAACGTGGTCCGCCCGCTCGTCAGCGGGATCACCAAGATCGCCCTCGATCATCAGAAGTACCTCGGGGACACTCTAGAGGCGATCGCGAAGGAAAAGGCGTGGATTGCCAAGCCCGGAACCCCGTTCGTCATCGGGGAGCGGACTCCGGCGATCGTCGAGGTGCTCAAGGCCGAGGCTCGGGAGGCAGTCCAGGCGGTCGATCCCCGGGCCCGGGCCGACCTTCGGGTCCTGCCGCCCGATTACGAATGGGACGGGCCCCTGGGGCTTCAGGGCGGGCATCAGCGCCGCAATGCCGCCGTCGCCTACGGAATGCTGATGGCCCTCCCCGCGCCCTACCGGCCAGCGGAGGAAGCGGTCCGGGCCGGGTTTGCCCGGGCGTTCATCCCCGGCCGGCTCGATCGACGGGGCCTGTGGTTGTTCGACGTGGCCCACAATCCGGACGGCGTTCGGGCGTTGGTCCGCGCCCTCGAGGACCAGCCGCCGCCCCGGCCGCTCCACGCCCTGGTTTCGATCCTGGGCGACAAGGATTGGTCCGAAATGCTCGTGGGCCTGGACCAAGTGGTTGACCGTGGCGTTCTGACCGTGGCGCCGACAGCGGCGAGCCGCCGCTGGGACCTGGAATGGCTGGACCGTTGGCTGGCCCGGCCCGACCGCCCGCCGGCGCGCGCCGAGTGGCGGTTGATCGAAGACTTCGGATCGGCGCTGGCCGAGGTGCAGGGCGGAGCGGGGACGGTGCTGGTGACCGGGTCCTTTCACACCGTGGGTGACGTGATGGCCGCCCTGGGGTTCGGGATCGGCAGGTAACCGGGCCCCGGTCCTCTTATATTTGAGCATGTCGATCCAGGCCCTCCCCGGATTCCGCGATTTCTACCCCGATACGATGGCCATTCGGGCGCACGTCTTCGGTGCGATGCGCCGAGTCGCGCTCCGATACGGGTTCGAGGAATACGACGGTCCGCCTCTCGAGCCACTTGAGCTGTATACCCAGAAGAGCGGCGATGAAATCGTCGGCCAGCTGTACGCCTTCCGCGACAAGGGTGACCGGGAGGTGGCGCTCCGGCCGGAAATGACCCCGACCCTCGCCCGGATGGTGGCCCCGAAGGCGTCGGCGTTGAAGAAGCCGATCCGGTGGTTTTCGATTCCGCAGTTGTTTAGGTACGAGCGGCAGCAGCGGGGCCGGCTTCGGGAACATTTTCAGCTCAACTGCGACGTGATCGGCGAGTCAGGGCCGTTGGCCGACGCCGAGATCGTCGGCCTGGCGATCGACGTCATGCGGGAGCTCAAGCTGACGGCTGCGGACGTTCGGGTCCGGATCTCCGATCGACGGTTGCTGACCGGCATTCTCACCGGGTTCGGTTTCCAGGCGGAACAACTGCCGATGGCGTTCCAGGCGCTCGACAAGGTTGGGCGTTCGGAATACGGTGCCCGGCGCCAGGGGTTGATCGACCAGGGCATCAGGGCGGACCAGATTGCCGGGCTCGAGACGCTCGGCTCGATCAAGAGCTTCGCCGATCTCGAGCGGACGTTCCCCGACCTGGCCGGGCACGGCGCCGAACTCCGGGCCACCTTCGCGGCGCTCGAGGCGATGGGGCTGGGCGGTTTCCTCGACCTCGACCTCACCATCGTGCGAGGGCTCGCGTACTACACCGGCACGGTGTTCGAGTTGTTCGATGCCGGCCGCTCGCTCCGGGCGATCTGTGGCGGCGGGCGGTACGACGCCCTGCTCGCGGCGCTGGGCGGTGTCGACCTTCCCGCGCTCGGATTCGGGATGGGGGATGTGGTATTGACCGAACTCCTCAGAGAGAAGGGTCTCCTGCCCACGGGCGGGACGGCCGCCGAGGTGTTCGTCGCCCGGGTCACGCTTGAGGACCAGCCGTTCGTGCTGGAGCTGGCCCATCAACTCCGCGACCAGGGTTTCCGGGTCGAGTACGCGATCGGCGACCAGCCGTTAGGCCGGCAGTTCAAGCTGGCTGACGCCCGCGGCGCCAGGGTTGTGCTGCTGGTGGGCCCGGACGACCGGGCCCGCGGCGAGGTGATGGTGAAGGACCTGGGCCGGGGCGTTCAGGCGGCTGTCAGGATGGACGGGGTCGCGGCGCAGCTCGCCGCCCTCGGCTGTGCACGGGTATAGCGGGCGGATCATCAACCTTTGCAGGACCGGACCACGATGGCGGACAACAAGGGCATTACCACTCGGGCTGAGGACTTCAGCGCCTGGTACAACGAACTGATCATGCGGGCCGAGCTGGCCGACTACAGCCCGGTCCGCGGGTGCATGGTCATCCGACCGAACGGCTACGCGATCTGGGAACAGATGCAGGCGAACCTCGACCGGATGTTCAAGGAGACCGGGGTTCAGAACGCCTACTTCCCGTTGTTCATCCCGCAAAGCTTTCTGGCGAAAGAGGCCGAGCACGTCGAGGGCTTCGCGCCGGAAACGGCGGTGGTGACGCACGGCGGTGGCAAGGAACTCGACGAGCCGCTGGTGATCCGCCCGACCTCGGAAACGATCGTCGGCGCCATGTTCTCCAAGTGGATCCAGAGCTACCGCGACCTCCCGGTGCTGATGAACCAGTGGTGCAACGTGGTCCGGTGGGAATTGCGGACCCGGCTCTTCCTCCGCACCACGGAGTTTCTCTGGCAGGAAGGGCACACCGCCCACGCTACCGAGCAGGAGGCCGAGGAGAAGACGCTCCAGATGCTGGCCATCTACCGGACATTCCAGGAGGACTACCTGGCCATTCCGGTGATCACCGGCCGGAAGACCGAAAGCGAGAGGTTCGCGGGGGCGCGGCGGACCTATGGGATCGAGGGATTGATGCAGGACAACAAGGCCCTCCAGCTCGGCACCAGTCACAATCTCGGCCAGAACTTCGCCAAGGCATTCGATATCTCCTTTCAGACCGCCGACAGCAACATGGATCACGTCTGGAGTACCTCGTGGGGGTGCTCGACCCGGATGATCGGCGGAATGATCATGACGCACGGCGACGACAATGGAATGGTCTGTCCTCCCAAACTGGCCCAGTGGCAGGCGGTCATTGTCCCGATTTACAAGACCGACAGCGAGCGGGGCCAGGTGCTGGAGTCGGCCCAACAGCTGGCGAAGGATCTCCGGGCTTCGGGGCTCCGGGTGCACGTTGACGGGCGCGAAGGCATCAAGCCCGGCGCCAAGTACTACGAGTGGGAAAGCCGAGGTGTCCCGTTCCGCCTGGAGATCGGCCCCCGGGACCTCGCCAACGGAACGGCGATGTTGGCCCGGCGGACCGGCGGCGGCAAGACACCGCTCCCGCTCGCGGGACTCGCCGGGGTGCTGCTGCAGGAGATCGAGACGATGCAACGGGCCCTGCTCGACGCCGCCCGGGTGCGGCGCGAGGCCGGCTCGCTCCGTCACCCCAAGAACAAGCAGGAATTCATCGATTTCATCGAGGGGGGTGGCGGGTTCGTCTACGCTGGCTGGTGCGGGGATGCCGCGGTCGAGGCCGAGATCAAGGAAGCGACCAAGGCGACGATCCGGGTCATTCCCGATCCTGAATTCCGGACCGGTGACGCGCCGACTCGCTGCATCTGGACCGGGCGCGAGGCGGTGGCGGAGGCAGTCTGGGCGAGGGCCTACTGAGTCTCGAAGCGGGGGACCCGCTCGCGCTGTTCGAGGACGCCGGCCTCGAACGTGGCGCCGACGGGTCGCTTCGCCTGGGCGGGGCGGCGCTCGAATCGATCGCCCGGGATGTGGGGACGCCTGCGTATGTCTACCACGCCGGCGCGATTCGCGAACGGTTGCGGACCCTCGAACAGGCGTTCGAGTCATTGCCGCACGAGATCCACTTTGCGGTCAAGTCGAACAGCAGCCTCGCGATTCTTCGGATCTTCAAGGATCTCGGGGCGGGCGCGGACATTGTATCGGGCGGCGAACTCCGGCGGGCGCTCCGCGTCGGCTTCCCGGCGCGGAAGCTGGTCTTCAGCGGCGTCGGCAAATCGGAGAGCGAGCTCGAGGCGGCGATTGGAGCCCGGATCGGCAGCGTCAACATCGAATCGCTCGAGGAACTGGCGGTCATCGAACGGCTGGTGGGGCGCCGATCGGTTGAGTACCCGGTCCGGCTGGGAATCCGGGTAAATCCCGATGTGGCGGCCGAGACCCATCCGTACATCACGACCGGCGGCGCTGGAATCAAGTTCGGTGTCCCCGCCGAGCAGGTGGTGGCGCTCGGACGGCGGATCGCCGCCAATCCTCAGCTCACCCTGGTAACCGTGGCGATGCACCTTGGAAGCCAACTGCTCGACCCGGCGCCGTTTGCCGCGGGCGCCGCGAAGCTGATCGATCTCATTGACGCCCTCCGAGCGGAGGGGGTCCGGACGATCGAGTCGGTCGACATCGGTGGCGGGCTCGGCATCCGCTACCGCGATGAGACCCCGCTCGCGCCGGCGGATCTGGCGGCGACGGTGGCGCCGTTGCTTGCCGGGAAAGCCCTGGTCCTTCACCTTGAGCCTGGTCGATACCTCACTGGGAGCGCCGGGGTTCTGCTGACTCGTGTCCTCTACCGGAAACGGTCCGGCGGCAAGGATTTTGTCATTGTCGACGCCTCGATGACCGACCTGGTGCGACCCAGTCACTATCAGGCCTATCATGCGATGGTCGAAGTTGTCTCCCGGGGGCGCGAACGGCGGGTGGTTGACGTGGTGGGCCCGGTCTGCGAAACCGGCGATTTTCTCGCCCTTGATCGCCCGCTGGCTGAGGTGGAGCCGGGCGAGTTCATCGCCATTCTCTGCGCCGGCGCCTATGGGTCGGTGATGGCGTCCAACTACAACACCCGGCCCCGGGCCCCCGAAGTCCTGATCGACCGGGGCCGGTACGCGGTGATCCGGGCCCGGGAAACGGTCGAGGACCTCTTCCGGGGTGAGTCGCTCAACCCTTTCGATGGGTAGCCAGCTGTGACGACGAACGCCATTCTGATCCTCGACTACGGTTCGCAGTTCACCCAACTCATCGCCCGGCGGGTCCGGGAAGCCCACGTCTACTGCGAGATTCATCCTCCCACCCGCTCTCTCGACTGGATCAAGGCGTGGGAGCCCAGGGGCATCATCCTCTCCGGCGGTCCGAACTCGGTGTATGACGAGGGGGCGCCGACCGTGGATCGGGGCATTTTCGATCTCGGCGTTCCGGTGCTCGGTCTCTGCTACGGGATGTACCTGATGGCCGAGGCGGCCGGCGCCAAGGTCGTTCCGGCGGGGCGACGGGAGTACGGCCGGGCCCAACTCGAGGTCCACGGCGGTCGGCTCTTCAGCGGATTCGACCGGGGCGAGAAGACCACGGTCTGGATGAGTCACGGTGACCGGGTCGAGGGGGTGCCGCCCGGTTTCCGCCTCACGGCCTCGAGCGACAACTGTCCGATCGCCGGGATCGAGCACGAAACCCGTCAGTTGTTCGCCGTTCAGTTCCATCCCGAAGTGGCGCACACGGCGCGGGGCGGCGAAGTTATCAACGCGTTTCTTTTCGATATCTGCGGGGCGGAGCCGGACTGGACCTCCGCCCACTTCATCGAGACCGAGGTCGCCAAGGTTCGGGAACTGGTCGGTCCGACCGCGCGGGTGATCTGCGGCCTGTCGGGTGGGGTGGACAGCTCGGTCGCGGCCGCGCTGGTGCACCGGGCGGTCGGCGACCGGCTGACCTGCATCTTCGTCGATCACGGCCTGCTTCGACTCCACGAGCGGGAGCAAGTCGAACAGACCTTCCGGCGGCACCTCGGGATCGATCTTCAGGTGGTTGAGGCGAGCGATCGCTTCCTGTCGCTGCTCGAGGGCGTGAGCGATCCGGAGAAGAAACGGACGATCATCGGGCACACTTTCATCGAGGTGTTCGAGGACGCGGCGAAGCAGGTCGGCCACGGCGTCGGGTTCCTGGTGCAGGGGACGCTCTATCCCGACGTGATCGAGTCGGCATCGCCGTTCGGCGGACCCTCGGTGACGATCAAGACCCACCACAACGTCGGGGGGTTGCCGGAGCGGTTGCCCTTCAAGCTGGTGGAGCCGTTGCGGGAGTTGTTCAAGGACGAGGTCCGCGCGGTTGGCCGGGACCTCGGGCTCCCCGAGGAGATCGTCGGTCGGCATCCGTTCCCGGGCCCGGGACTGGCGATCCGGATTCTGGGCGAGATCACCCGGCCCGCGCTGGACACGCTCCGTCACGCCGATGCGATCTATCTCGAGGAGATCCGGTCGGCGGGACTGTACGACGCCATCTGGCAGGCGTTCGCGGTGCTCCTGCCGATCCGCTCCGTGGGCGTGATGGGCGACGGACGGACCTACGATCAGGTGGTGGCTCTCCGGGCGGTCACCAGCCGGGATGGGATGACCGCCGACTGGTTCCCGTTCCCGCCCGAGGTGCTGGCGGTCATGTCGAACCGGATCGCCAATGAGGTGCGGGGTGTCAACCGGGTCGTGTACGACGTCAGCTCGAAGCCGCCCGCGACAATCGAGTGGGAGTAACGGTCAGGCGGTCTTCTCGTCGAGCAGGGCAAGGAATTCCTCGACCGAGTTGAGCCGGGCCAGTCGCTCGGGGACGTCCTCGTCCTTGGCGAGTTGGGCGATCTTCCCGAGCACGGGCAGATAGTGGTTGCCGACCTCCGCGGGAGGCGCCACAATGAGGAATACGCTCGTGACCGGGTACCGGTCCAGGGCATCGAAGTCGATGCCCTGCTGATGCCGTCCGAACGCTACCCTGAGCCGACCCACTACCAGGGTCCGGCAATGGGGCACGGCCACCCCCCTCCCGATCCCGGTGGAGCCGAGTTGCTCCCGCCGTTGTACCAGCCGGAGAATCGTCGACTGGGCCCGCTCGTCGACCCCGAGCAAGCCGGCCATTTCGGTCAGGACCTGGTCTCGGGTTCCACCCGTCAAGGCGAGCGAGATCGCTCGGTGGTCGAAGAAGTCGCTGAGCCGCATCGGGGCGGAAGTGTAGGATTGGGTCCGGGAATCCGAAAGGGGCGACGGGCCAGAAACTGGCCTAACAGCGGGTGGCACAAGTAATTTCAGCCATGCGATTACCCTACGCCCCCGGAGTTGATACTCCGGTCCTGCTCGCCCCGATGGCTGGGGTGTCCGAACCACCGTTCCGGCAAATCTGCCGTCGGTTCGGCGCCGATGTGCTGATGACCGAATTCCTCGCGGCCGAGGCGATCCGCCGCGGAATCCGGAAGACGCTCGAGGGCTGTGAGTTCCAGGAACTCGAGCGGCCGATCGGAGTGCAGATCTACGGCGCCGTGCCCGAGGCGATGGCCCGGGCGGCCGCCATTGTGACCGAGGCCTACCAGCCCGATTTCATCGATATCAACTTCGGCTGTCCCGTCAAGAAGGTGGTGCAGCGGAACGGCGGCTCCGGCTGCCTCCGCGATCTCGACTTGGTGACCCGGATCATCGAGGCGGTGGTCGCGGCTACCAGTGTTCCGCTTACCGTCAAGACGCGGAGCGGCTGGAACGAGGAGTGCCGCCGCCCGGTCGAGATCGCGCTCCGGATGCAGGACGC
Organism: Gemmatimonadota bacterium; assembly: GCA_043751835.1. Lineage (GTDB taxonomy): Bacteria > Gemmatimonadota > Gemmatimonadetes > Gemmatimonadales > GWC2-71-9 > SHZU01. Next base: position 9,687 of record JAYUZK010000038.1, read on the forward strand.
CGGGGCCAAGGCGTTCACCCTCCACGCCCGGACCCGGACCCAGATGTTCAACGGGCAGGCCAATTGGGACGAGATCGCTGAAGTCGTCGAGGCCCTCGACATTCCGGTGATCGGGAACGGGGACGTCCATTCGGCGGCGGATGTGGTCCGGATGAAGCAGCACACTGGCTGTGCCGGCGTGATGATCGGACGGGGCTCGTTCGGGAATCCATGGATCTTCCGCGATGCCCGGGCCCTGCTGGATGGTGGGGAGCCCGGGCCTCCGCCGGATCCGGCCGAGCGATTTGCCGTGGCCCTCGAACACGCCGCGCTGGCCGTTCGGCTTCAGGGGGACAGCCGGCAGACGGTCCTCGAGTTCCGGAAGCACTTCGGGTGGTACAGCAAGGGGCTGCCCCAGGCGTCGGCGCTGCGGGAACAGCTCTATCAGGTTGGGACGATGGGCGCGGCCGAAGCGATCTTCGGCGACTATCTCGAGCGGCACGCGGTCGCCGCGTGAAGGCGAGGTTGCAGGTGCTGCTCGAGGCGGTGGCCGCCGGGCAGGTGACGCCCGATGCGGCGGTCGAGCGGCTCCGGCACTTCCCGCTCGAGGATATCGGGGATGCCCGGATCGATCATCACCGAAGCCTGCGGTCCGGCCGGGCCGAGGTGGTGCTCGCCAGTCACAAGACGGTGGCCCAGGTGGTCGCGATCGCCGAGCGGCTGGCCGAGGCGCAGGGTGGTTTTCTCTGCACCCGGATCACGCCGGAGCAGGGGGCCGCGCTGGCCGTTCGTTTCCCGGGCGTGCGGATCAGCGAGGTGGCGCGCACCGCCTGGCTCCCGGCCGATCCGCCGCCACCAACGTTAGGTACGGTCGCGGTGGTGACCGCCGGCACCTCCGATATCCCCGTCGCCGAAGAGGCCGCGGTCGTTGCCGAAGCCTTTGGCGCCAGGGTGGTGCGGGTCTTCGATGTGGGGGTGGCCGGGTTGCACCGGATTCTCGCGGCCCGTCCCGACCTCGACGGCGCGGATGTTGTGATCGTCGTGGCCGGCATGGAGGGCGCCCTGCCCAGCGTGGTGGGAGGTCTGGTGGGCAAACCGGTGATCGCGGTGCCAACCAGCGTCGGCTACGGCGCGTCGTTCGGCGGGGTCGCCGCGCTGTTGGGGATGCTCAACTCCTGTGCCGAGGGGGTGACCGTGGTCAACATCGACAACGGCTTCGGGGCTGCGGCGGCCGCGGCGCGGATCCTGGCTTTCCGTTCGGAGTGACGGGCATGCGACAAACGGTCGTCGATGATGGCTCGCTCCGATGGGTGGACGTGGTAGGCCCTGACCGGGCGGAGCTGGCGGCGCTGGCGCATGAGTTCGGCTTCCACGCGCACGCGATGGAGGACTGCCTCGACCCGTGGCACCTTCCGAAATACGAACGGATCGGTGACGCGACGTTCGTCATCCTCCGCGCCTACGATGCGACGAGTAGCGAGCGGGCGGCCAGCGTCCAGGAACTGACCCGGAAGGTGGCGGTATTCTACCGGACCGGCCTGGTGGTCACGGTCCACCGGGTCGAGTCGGCGGTGGTCAGCGCGGTGCGGGCCAGGTTTGGCAACGGCTCGAAGGAGGTCCGTACCGACACGGCCGTGCTGGGCGCCCTCTTCAATGGAGCGCTGGACTCCTATGAGGGGCCGCTGGACCGGGCGGAGGATCTGGCCAATGGCTTCGAAGAGGCGCTGCTGAGCCGGACCGGGACGTCGCCCGATCTGGAGGCGATCCACCACCTCAAGCGGCGGGTGAACCTGGTGAAACGGATCCTCTGGCAGACCAACACGGTCGTCCAGCGGCTGGTGCCACCGCAGGAGAGGGCGGGCGCGGTGTTCCAGGACGTGAAGGA
>JAYUZK010000039.1:0-19468 GCA_043751835.1 Gemmatimonadota bacterium
GCCGCGACCCCGATCACCTCCCGGCCCGCATTGACGATCGAGGCCAGAAGCGTCTTCCGGAGGATCACCAGGTCGGCGACCATCACGCCGGCCAGGAGTCCGATCAGACCGCTCGCGGCCGGCGCGGTGAGCGCCGCGACCAGCACGGCCACCGATGTCTGGTTCAGGTAGGAAAACTTGCTGAGCCGGATCGGCGCCGATCGGAGAACGATCACCGCCACGGCAATGACCGCGGGCACGATCGGTTGGCGAAGCCAGCGGTGATCGAGCACGGCCGCGCCGACCACCACCAGCGGCCCGACGAGCGCCAGGATGCGGGCATAGGCGCGGGCCAGGGATTCGTTCTGGGAAGTCACCATCGATCGTTCAGACGAAGAAGTCCCCGGCGACCAGGTTGTACCGCTCCGGGTTGGTCACCTTCACGATGGAGCGGAGAAAGGTGCCGTCGGCTCCCTGTTCCAGGAGATCGATGGCGATGCCCGGGGCCGGCATGATCCCCCCGTGCGCATCGATGGCGATCCGGATCAATGGGCGGTTGAGCTGATCGCGGTCGGTGACCGCCGACGCCACGATCGCCACTTCGAACGTGTCGAGAATGACGCAGGTGCCAATCGGGTAGATCCCGATCAGGTTGATCAGCGCTTTCACGATCATCGGGTCGTAACCGCGTCGTGGGTTGCTCCACATCTCCTTGAGTACCTGGTCGGGCTCGATCGGCGTCGTCTGGTAGCTCCGGCGCGTGGTGGCGGCGTCGAAGCCGTCCGCCACCGCGACGATCCGCGAGAACAGGCCGAGGTCCCGGGGTCGAATGTGACGCGGGTAGCCGGTGAGATCCGTCTTCATGTGGTGCTCATGCGCCACCAGGATCGGCCGGTACGGAATCTCGTCGTAACCCCGGAGCCCAAACAGGGTCATGGCTCCCCGCCACGGATGCGCCTGCATCTCCCGCCATTCGGCTTCTTCGAGCCCGCCCGGCTTGTTGGTGATCTCGATCGGCACCCGCGCCTTGCCAATATCGTGGAGCAGCGCGGTCAGCCCGAGGTCGTACAGTTGCAGTTTGCTGAACCCGATCTTCCGGCTCAGGGCCACGGCGAAGATGCAGACGTTGACCGAATGCATGAACGTGTACTCGTCGTAATCGCGGAGGGTGGTGAGGCCCATGATGGAGGTTTCGTTGTTCAACACCTGGTCCACGATCATCTGCACGGCGCGCTTCACCTTCTTGATGCTTGCTGTCCGTCCCATCCGGATCGAGTTCACCACCTCCTTGGTGACCGCGACGCCCTGAGCATAGGTCCGTTTGGCGACTTCCTTGGCCTCCGCCTCGGCGCCCAAGTCCTCATTGGCAGCCGCCATCGGCTCGATCTCGATGCTCGGCAACTGGGCCTGGCCCATCCGCTCGATCAGCAGCACATACCGGTCGTCGGCGGCCTGGGTCGTGAGGTTGAGCAGAATACTCAGGAACGCCAGCCATTCCCGTCGTTCCACGCCGGGGTGCAGCCGGAGGACACCGATATCGAAGGCCCGCAGCATCGAGACTACACCGCTGAATGCCGCGAAGTTGTCGAGCTCGAGCCGGAGACGGACCGAATTGAGAAACATGAAATCGCCAGACAGACGGATCTCGATCTCGTTTTCGGCGGCAAGGAAATTCGTGCTGTTCGACACCAGTTCATCGAGGGTCTTCTGGACCGTGGCATTCTCAACCGGGTAGAGCTTGAGGGCTCGTAGCGCCGAATGCAACGACAGCAGGAGTCCCCGGCCCGAGGACCGGATGAACGCCTCGTCCCCGGGCTCGCGACCCGGCCGAGCTTTCTCGTCCGTCACGCTTCCCACTCCCGGAGCGCGCGGGTCGCCGCGTTGCGGACCGTGAGCTCCTTGTCGTTGGCCGCTCGCTCGAGAATCGCCCGGGCCTCGGGCGTCTTGAGGCTGGCGATCGCGTACGTGGCGCACGTCCGGGTCTCGGGGCTCCCCTTCCGCCGGAAGAGTCCCTTCGGCTCGAGGATGTCGGCCAGCAAGGTCAGCGCGCCCAGTCCGGCCACCGCGGCGTAGGCTTCGAAGAAATGGCGTTTTTCGGCCCGCTCCAGCTCGTGCGGACCCTTCCCATTCACCACCGCTTCGAGGCGGCGAAGCGCGCCCTTGTAGCCGCGGGCCGCGACGAACGACACCGCCGCCAGGCGAACCGCGCGATCGGCGTCATCGACCCCGCGTTCCAGCAGCGACAACCCGCCCGGCGTGCCCAACGCACCGAGCGTCTCGACGGCGGCGAGACGGACCGCCGGGTCCTGGTGGCTGAGCAGGTCACCAACCGGGGCCACCGCGTTGGCGAGTCCGATACGCCGCACCACCGCGATGGCCCCGACCAGCGCGACCGAGTCCCGTTTACGGAGGAGCACCAGGAACTCATCCACATGCGCCCGGGCGATCCGGTCGGCCGCCTGTTCCAGGATGGCGCGGGCCCGGTCGTTCTTCACGTTGGGCAGATGGGCCAGCAACGGTTCCAGCGCCGGCATCCGGAGTTCCTTGAGCAGCTCGGTCGTGTCGTCGTCCTGCACGACTCCGACCGCTTCGTCCACCACCTGAAGCAACTGCGCCAGCAGGCTAGGCTCCGAGAGACGGTTCTCGAAATAGTCGAGCTTTTCCTTGACCTTCGGATCGATCGCCGCCGCGCGGCTGCCGATCAGCCGGAGTTCCCGGAGCAGCCAGGCCACGGTCCGGAACTCGCCACGACTCAGGAGATTCGGAAAAATCGATTCGAGGATCGAGATCACTTCCTCGCGAACAGCCGTGGCCGGCTGGAGTTCGAACACATCGAGCAGGGCCGCCAGCGCGGAGGTCCGGATGTCGCGGTTGTACTCGTCCTCCACCTGCTGTTTGAGGGAGTTGATCTCGGCCTCGTCCAGGAAGTAGAGGGTCGAGTCGAACTCGTCGGGATCCACCATCCCGGGCCCGATCGATCCGACCTCGTCGCGGACCTTCTGCTGGGTCTGGGTCTGGGCGTATGGGTCACCCGCGAGGCCCATGTCGACCGCCTGCGGATCGAGGACAGACAGGGTATCGGTGATGATCTCGGCGAATCGGTAGTCGAGGTGGGCAAATTCATATTCCCACAGGAGCGTCAGCAGGTCGTCGCCGGCATCCACGGTCAGCAACCGAGTTCGGACGACGGTTTGGAGAAAGACCGAGATTTCCTCGTCCTCAACCCCCGGACGAAGGGTGAGCACCCGGAGTCCATCCTTGTAGAGAGACCAGGCGAAGCTGTCCGACTTGGTGGCCTGGTGATAGACGACCTGATCTTCCCAGATGAGGTCCGTCTCGGCCACCTTCACGACCAGTTCTGGCACGTTCGACCAGATCGGGATGAACGCCGCCCGAAGCCCGTCGATCGACCGCTGGTAGATGGGGTTGTTGGGGAGGTACATCTGAAACGCCCGGATCGCCTTCACGATGGTCCGGATCAATTCCTCGACCTGCTGTGGTGGCAGCGGAAGATCAAGCGTTTCCGCGGAACGGGCGTCGCCGGCCAGTCGGTCCCCCCCGGTAGATCGTTCGGACCAATGGACCCCGGACTCCCCAGCCCGGGTCCTGCAACGTTGAAGATAACACCGGCTAAGTCCAGTACCGGCAAGGACTCACCTCTTGTCTTTCGGGTGTCCTTCGGGTACTTTGGCTTTACTTCGGTACCCCGCAATGGAGGCCTTCGTGGCACTCACCAAACGTCAGAAAGAAATCCTCGCCTTTCTCGACACCCAGATTCGGAGCCACGGCTACGCACCGAGCTTCGAAGAGATCGCCGAGCACTTCGCCTTCCAGTCGCTGGCCACGGTCCATGAGCACCTGACCAATCTGGAGCGGAAGGGGTACATCCGGCGAAACTACAATGAGAGCCGCTCGATCGAGGTCCTCCCTCCCAAGGGGACGGCCGGGGCCTCCGAAATTCCGCTGCTCGGCCTCGTCGCCGCCGGCCTCCCTATCGAAGCGGTCGCCCACGGGGAAACCATTCAGGTCCCCGACCAGATGCTGGTTCGCCGAGGGCCGAACTACGCTCTCAAGGTCCGGGGTGACTCCATGGTCGACGACCACATCGTCGACGGCGACTTCGTGGTGGTTCACGGGCGGCAACAGGCCGACAACGGGGAGATGGTGATCGCGCTGGTGAACGGCTCCGAAGCGACCGTCAAGCGGTACTACCGCGAGGCGGGCGGGTGGGTCCGGTTGCAGCCAGCCAACCCGACGATGCAGCCGCTTCGTTTCCACGAAAACGACATCATGATCCAGGGCGTTGTCGTGGGAGTGATTCGCCGCTACACCTGACCGGACGGGTGGGCGGTCCACCCTCCGGATTCGACCGCTCCAACCTTCTCGCCCCGCTCCCGTTCGCCGAGTCATCCGGCTAAATTCTCCGTCCTGATGCCGCGGACGTTTCTCGCGACGCTCCACTTCGATGGCACCGACTTCGTCGGGTGGCAGCGCCAGCGCGAAGGTCGCACGGTGCAGGAGGAGTTCGAGGCGGTCCTGGCGCGGCTCGCGGGCCAGCCAGTGCGCGGGTACGCCGCGGGGCGAACCGACACCGGGGTCCACGCGGTGGGAATGGCGGTGAGCTTCGCCCTCCCGGATCGGTGGACCCCGCAGTCGTTGGAGCGGGCGCTGAACGGACTGCTACCCCGCGACATCTTCGTGGCGGCGGTTCGGGAAGTCCGGCCGGGATTCAATGCCAGGCGAGCGGCCACGGAGCGGCGATACCGATATCTGATCGGCACCGATCGGGAAGCCCGGTCACCGTTCCGTCGCCCGTTCGAATGGGCGCTTGGCATTCCGCTCGATCCTGGTCGGCTCGCCGACGCGGCCGCCCGGATTACCGGAACGCACGACTTCAAGGCGCTCTCGGTGCGCCGCTCGACGCGCCCCCACACCCGATGCGAGGTCCGGGAGGCGGCGTGGAATGCGCGGCCGGGGACGGCGGGGGTCGAGTTCCGGATCCGGGCCGACCGATTTTTGCACCACATGGTGCGGATGCTGGTGGGGACGATGGTGGACGTGGCGCTCGAGCGACGGGCTGCCGGCGACATCGACCGCCTCCTCGAGCAGGATCCCGAGGTCCGGACCAGTCCGCCAGCCCCCGCCCAGGGGCTCTACTTCGTAACCGCGGTGTACCCAGACGAATGGTTCGCGCTTCCTTCCGACTGATGATGGCGACCCTCCTCCTCGCGGGGGACTCGGTCGCCTGCTCCAACCGGAGCGAGATACCCCCGCTGGTCGATCAGGCCAGCGCCCAGCGCGTGGCAGCCCAGTCCCCGGCCTTGGGGTCGTCGCGGCGGACCGCCATCGTCGACGCGGCAGCCCGCATCGCGAAATCAGTCGTCTCGATCAGCGTTATCTCCCGCCGCCGTGTGCCGACGGGCGACCCGCTCGATTTCTTCTCGTTCTTCGTGCCCCAGACCACCGAGCGGACGGTCCAGGGGTACGGCACCGGATTCGTGGTCCGGCCTAATGGAATCATCATCACCAATCAGCACGTCGTCGACAACGCGGACAGCATCACGGTGTCGCTCCCCGACGGGACCGATCTGCCGGCCCGCCTCCTCGGCGAGGACCCGCTCACCGACATCGCGGTCCTCAAGGTGGACCGCGACCTGCCGGCGGCCACGATCGGCCGGAGCAACGACATCCTGATCGGTGAATGGGTGGTCGCGTTAGGCAACCCTTACACCTATCTCCTCGGCAATTCGGAGCCGACCGTGACCGCCGGCGTGGTGAGCGCCACCGGCCGCAACGTGGTCCCCAACGGCAACCAGTCCGGCCTCTACCTGGACATGATCCAGACCGACGCCTCGATCAACCCCGGCAACTCCGGCGGGCCGCTGACCAACTCGCTGGGCGAGGTCGTTGGCGTCAACTCGTTCATCTTCTCGAACTCGGGCGGCTCCATCGGCCTCGGGTTTGCGATCCCGATCGAGCGCGCGGTCCGGGTGGCGGACGAGATCGCCAGGAGCGGATCGGTCCGCCGGGCCTGGACCGGGCTCCAGGTGGGCGACGCCAACACGATGCGGGACTGGAAAAGCGCGGGCGGCGTCCGGGTGGTGGATGTCACCGCCGGCGGGCCGGCCGCGAAGGCCGGCCTCGAGCCGGGCGCGATCCTGGTCGAGGCCAATGGCCGCAAGCTCCGCAACTACCTCGACTGGGAGGCCGTGAAGCTCGATCTCCACGTCGGCGACTCGGTCGGGCTCCGGTTCAAGCGCGGGCCCGTCGGCGCCGTGGAGTATCGGCGATTCGTGACCGGCGACCTGCCGAGCGTCACCGCCGCCCGGGTCAGCCTCATCAAGGGGCTGGAGCTGATCACCGTCACCACCGGGGTTCAAGCCGAACGCCATCTCCGGCCGGATCGGGGGGCGCTCGTGTTCCGGATCACCAGCGAGGTCAGCCGCGCCACCGGCCTCCAGGAAGGCGACGTGATTCTGGCGATCGATCGGACCGAGATTCGGACGGCCGCCCACGTCGCCAGTCTGCTCGAATCCGTGGGGTCGCGCCGACTGTTCCGGATCTTCTTCGACCGGGGCGGCACCATCACCTACGCCGACCTCTCGTTCCGATGAACGACCACCGCTATCAATCCCCGCTGTCCAACCGGTACGCCTCACCGGCGATGCAACGGATCTGGAGCGAGCATCACAAGGTCGGCCTGTGGCGCCGAATCTGGCTCGCGCTGGCCGAATCGGAGCGGGAGCTTGGTCTCGTCATCCCCGAGGCCGCCCTGGGCGAGATCCGCCAGCACCTCGACGACGCCGACCTCGCCAAGGCGGCCGAGTACGAGCGCCGGTTCCGGCACGACGTGATGGCCCACATCCATGCGCTGGGCGACCAGGCGCCTGCGGCCCGCCCCTATCTCCACCTTGGCGCCACCAGCGCGTTCGTCACCGACAACGCCGACATGCTGGTGATCCGGGACGGGCTTCGGCTGATCCTCGGCCGCCTGCTCAAGCTGACGGCGGCGTTAGGCAGCTTCGCGGCACGTCATGCGGCCCTCCCCTGCCTCGCCTACACCCATTTCCAGCCGGCCCAGCTCACCACGGTGGGCAAGCGGGCCACGCTGTGGGCCCAGGACTTCGCCCTCGACGTCGAGGCGCTCTGCCACCGGATCGAGACCCTCCGCACTCGAGGCTGCAAGGGCACCACCGGAACCCAGGCGTCGTTCCTCGAGCTGTTCGGCGGGGACCACGCCAAGGTGCGCGAGCTTGAACGGCGGGTCACCAGCCGCCTCGGCTTCAAGGAAGCCTTTCCGGTCACCGGCCAGACCTATAGCCGGAAGGCCGACGCCCAGGTGCTCGACGCCCTGTCGGGCATCGCCCAGTCGGCCTCGAAGATGGCGTGCGATCTCCGGTTGCTGCAGCACGAAGGCGAACTGCTCGAGCCGTTCGAGGCGGAGCAGATCGGCTCGAGCGCGATGGCCTACAAGCGGAATCCGATGCGGGCCGAGCGGATCAACGCCCTCGCCCGGTTCGTAATCTCGCTGACCGGCAACACCGCCCACACCGCCGCCAACCAATGGCTCGAACGGACCCTCGACGACAGCGCCAACCGGCGGCTCACGCTGCCCGAGGCGTTCCTCGCCACCGACGCCATCCTGATGCTGGCCGGCAATATCGCCGCGGGCCTCGAGGTCCGCGAGGCGGTGATTGCCCGCCATGTGGCCGAGCAGATGCCGTTCATGGCGACCGAGCGGTGGATGATGCTCGGTGTCCAGGCCGGGGGCGATCGGCAGGCCCTCCATGAGGTGATTCGCCAGTCGAGCCATACGGTTGCCCGGCTGGTCAGCGAGGGCGGGCCGAACGATCTCCTCGACCGGCTCGGCCGCGCCCCCGAATTCGCCGCCGTGCCGGTCGAGCAGCTTCGAGCCGAACTCGATCCCGCGCGGTACGTCGGGCGCGCCCCGGAGCAAACGACCGAATTCCTCGCCGAATTCCTGAACCCCCTGCTGGCCCGGGCCGCGGTCATTGCGGTGGAGGCGCCGGCCGCCGAGATCACCGTATGACGACCATGACCCGGAGCAACTTTCCACTCCCGCTTCTCCGCCGCGGCAAGGTTCGCGAGGTCTACGAGGTGGACCGGGACCGGCTCCTGCTGGTGGCCAGCGACCGGGTCAGCGCGTTCGACGTCGTGATGGCCGAGCCGATCCCCCGGAAGGGCGCGGTCCTGACCCAGCTGTCGGCGTTCTGGTTCGAGAAGCTGGGCCAGCTCGGTCCCACCCACTTCCTCACCATCGACGCCGACCAGATCGTTCGGGAAGTCCCGCTGCTGGCCGGCCTCCGCGATCAGATCGCCGGCCGGGCGATGCTGGTGCGGCGAACCGAGCCGGTGCCGTTCGAGTGCGTCATTCGCGGCTATCTCTCCGGATCGGCCTGGAAGGAATACCGGCAGAGCGGCACGCTGGCGGGCGAGGTGCTGCCGGTCGGCCTCCGCGAGAGCGATCCGTTCCCGACCCCGCGGTTCTCGCCGGCGACCAAGGCCGAGTCGGGACACGACATCAACGTCACCCCGGCCGAGGTGGCGGCAGCGCTCGGCCGAGCGCGGACCGCCGAACTCGAGACCCGGAGCCTCGCGGTCTATCAGGCGGGCCGCGATCACGCTGCCGCCCGCGGCATCATCATCGCCGATACCAAGTTCGAATTCGGGACCGATCCGGACGGCACCTTGCGGCTGATTGACGAGGTGCTGACCCCGGACTCCTCCCGATTCTGGCCGGCGGATCGGTACCAGCCCGGCCGAACCCAGCCCAGCTTCGACAAGCAGCCGCTCCGCGACTACCTCCAGGGCCTTACCGATCAGGGGCGGTGGAACATGACGGCGCCCGGGCCGACGCTGCCGCCCGAGGTGATCGAGGCCACCAGCCAGCGCTACCTCGAGGCCTTCCGCCTCCTCACCGGCTCACCGCTTCCGGAGTCCCTATGAAGCTCGCCATGGAAGAAGAGCTGAACCCAGAACGCCGCCGTCCGCAGGGGATCCGCCGCGTCGTCGTGGTGGTGCCGAGCTTTTTCACGCTCGCCAACTTGTTCTTCGGATTCTGGTCGATCATCGCCGCCTTCAGCGGCAATTTCAAATGGGCCGGATATTTCATCGTGTTCGGCGGCGTCCTCGACATGTTCGACGGACGGATCGCCCGACTGTCCAACACCGGGAGCAAGTTCGGCGCCGAACTCGACTCCCTGGTGGATATCGTCTCCTTCGGGGTCGCACCGGCCCTGCTGATGTATTTCCTGGAGTTTTCCAGCGCGGGCCGGTTTGGCTGGGTGGTCTGTTATCTCTACGTGGTGGCGGCGGCGCTCCGACTGGCGCGCTACAACGTGATCTCGCACAACAAGCCCCACTCGAACTGGTTCGTGGGCCTGCCTTCTCCTGCCGCCGGCATGACGCTGGCCACCTACTACGTCTTCAGCCAGACCGAATGGTACCGGACGACGGTGCCGGGCTACCTCGACCTGCAACATGAGGGCCTCACGGTGCTGGTGCTGCTGCTCGCGGCCCTGATGGTGAGCAACGTCAAGTATCCTCGCATGCCGCACATCGGCGTCCGGTCGATTGCGGGGGTGTTCGGCTTGGTAGTCCTGATCGGGATCGTCGCCGGCACGATCGCCGCCCCGGCCAACTTCCTGTTTCCATTTTTCCTGATTTACATGGGGTTTGGCATCGTGCGCAGCGTGGTGCTCAGTCTGCTCGAGCGGAGTCAGCCGCCCGGCGGCGCCGAGCCCGACTCGCCCGTTGCCCCCCAGGCTCAATAAGGAGCGCCGATGACCTTTCGCGTTCACGTCCGCGTGATGCCCCGCCGGGGCCTCCTCGACCCTCAGGGCCAGGCGGTCGAAGGGGCGCTGAAGGCGCTCAAGTTCGCCCACGCGACCAACGTCCACGTCGGCCGCGCGATCGAGTTCGATCTCGAAGCCGCAGACCAGTCCGCGGCTGCCACGGTTGCCCGGGCGATGTGCGACAAGCTCCTCGCCAACCCGGTCATCGAAGACTACCAAATCGAGGTCGGACCCCAATGACCAGGGTCGCGGTGATCCGTTTCCCGGGCAGCAATTGCGAGCCGGATGCCTACCGGGCGGTCGAGCGGGAGGGGGGCACGGCGTTCTATGTCTTCCACCGGGAGACCGACCTCCAGGACGCGGACGCCGTGATTCTTCCCGGCGGGTTCAGCTATGGTGACTACCTCCGGTCCGGCGCCATCGCCCGGTTCAGCCCGGTCATGGCGGCGGTCGAGCGGCATGCGGCAGACGGCAAGCCGGTGGTCGGTTTCTGCAATGGCTTCCAGACCCTCTGCGAGTCCGGGCTGCTGCCCGGCGCCTTGATGCGAAACGTCACCCTGAAGTATCTCTCCCGGCCGGTGGACCTCAGGATCGAGCGGATCGACACGCCGTTCACCGGCGCCTACCGGACCGGCGAGGTCATCCGGATCCCGGTCGGTCACGGCGACGGGCGCTACACCGCCTCGGAGGAGGTCCTCGACCAGCTCGAGAGCCAGGGTCGGGTGGTCCTCCGGTACGTCGAGGCGGGCCTGATCGACGCCACGGCCAATCCGAACGGCTCGGCTCGCAACATCGCCGGGATCTCCAATCCCGAGGGCAACGTGGTCGGCATGATGCCGCACCCTGAGCGTCTCGCGGACGAACTACTGGGCAGCAATGCTGGCGCCCGGATCTTCACGTCGCTGATGCGATGGAAGCGCCCGGTCCTCGTGACCAATACCTAACGACCAACGGCCGAACCCATGTCGACCACCGAAAAGCCAAGCCAGAACGAAGACGAATACTTCGCCCGCCGCGATGCCGAACTCCTCGGACGCCAGCGCAAGGCCATGGGGGAGGCCCAGGCCGATGCCGAGCGGAGGAGCCACCTCCGGCGATGCCCGAAATGCGGCGGCCACCTGCAGGTGACGGAGTACCACAGGATCCAGATCGACCGGTGCCCGGACTGCGCCGGCGTCTGGCTCGACGCCGGCGAACTCGACCTGGTCGTCGGCCACGAGGATCCGGGATTCCTCCGCAAAGTCTTCGGCGACTTGTTCACCAGCCTGAAGACCAAGTGACCATCGCCCCGCCTCCAGTCGCGCAGCCCTTCCCCGGCGAGCCGCCGGTGACGCCGGCCCTGGTCCGCGAACACAAACTCAACGACCGGGAATACGCCGCGATTCTCGACATGCTTGGCCGGACACCCACCCTGACCGAACTCGGCGTCTTCAGCGCGCTCTGGTCGGAACACTGCTCCTACAAGCACACCAAGCCGGTGCTCAAGACGTTTCCGACCGAGGGACCGCAGGTGCTCCAGGGACCGGGCGAAAACGCCGGCGTGCTTCGACTCCCCGACGGCTGGGCGGTGGCGTTCAAGATCGAGTCGCACAACCATCCTTCGGCCGTCGAGCCGTACCAGGGCGCCGCCACCGGAGTGGGCGGGATTCTCCGCGACGTCTTTACCATGGGCGCACGCCCGGTTGCCGTGCTCAACAGTCTCCGGTTTGGCCCCCTCGATGACGCCCGGAACCGCTACCTGTTCGGCGGCGTCGTCAAAGGCGTCGGCGATTACGGGAATTGCGTCGGCGTGCCGACTCTGGGCGGCGAGGTCACGTTCGCCCCCGGCTACAGCGGGAACCCGCTGGTGAACGCAATGTGCGTCGGGATTCTCCGGGCCGACGATCTGATCACGGCCCGCGCCCACGGCGTCGGGAACATCTTGATGACGGTGGGGGCCCAGACCGGCCGGGACGGGATTCACGGCGCCAGTTTCGCCTCCGAAGACCTGTCCGCCGAGAGCGAAGCGCGCCGTCCGCAGGTTCAAGTCGGCGATCCCTTCACCGAAAAGCTTCTGCTCGAAGCAAGCCTCGAACTGATCACGTCCGACACCATCGTGGCGATCCAGGATATGGGCGCTGCGGGGCTCACCAGTTCGTCGGCTGAAATGGCCGCCCGGGGCGGCGTCGGCGTGGAACTCGATACCAGCAAAGTGCCGCTCCGCGAGGCCGGGATGACGCCCTACGAGATTCTGCTGTCGGAATCGCAGGAACGGATGCTCCTCGTCGTCGAGCCCCACCGGATCGGCGAGGTCCAGGCGATCTGCGCCAAGTGGGAACTGTCGGCGACGGTCATCGGCCGGGTCACCGACGACGGACTGTTCCGGGTGATCCACGAGGGCCGAACGGTGGTCGCGATCCCCGGCGAGCGGCTCGTGAACGGGTTCCCGATGTACTACCCCGAGGCTGCCGAGGCGGCCGAGACCGTGGCGCGGCGGGCCGGAACACCGGCCATCGCCGCAAAGGTCGAGGCCTGGGGGGCCCTGCCTCTTCTGCTCGACGATCCCACCATCGCCAGCAAACGGTGGGTTTACGAGCAGTACGATTCCACCGTCCAGGCTAATACCCTCCTCGGCCCGGGCGGCGACGCCGGCGTGCTGGTCGTCGAGGGATCGCAGTTCGGGCTGGCCGTGTCGGTGGACTGTCCCAACCGATACGTGGCGCTCGACCCCTACGAGGGCGGCAAGATGACGGTAGCCGAGGCGGCCCGGAACGTGGCCTGCACCGGGGCGAAGCCGTTAGGCATCACCAATTGCCTCAACTTCGGCAACCCAGACAAGCCCGACATCTTCTTTCAATTCAAGGAAGCCGTCCGCGGGATCGGCGACGCCTGCCGCGCGTTCGAAACACCGGTCACCGGCGGCAACGTCTCCCTGTACAACGAAAGCCCCACCGGCGCCATCGACCCGACGCCGACCGTCGGCATGGTCGGCCTCCTCGACGATGTGACGGCCAGGGTCCCGAGCGGTTTCCAGCGGGCGGAGGATCTGGTGGCCATCGCAGGCGCCACGCGGGGCCACCTCGGCGGCTCCGTCTATTGGTGGCTGGTCCGTGACTTCCTCGGTGGCCCGCCGCCGCCCTGCGACCTCGATGCCGAGCGGCGGCTCCAGCGTTTTCTGGTGGCGGCGGCGAAGGCCCGTTTGCTGCGGTCCGCCCACGACTGTGCCGACGGCGGCCTCGCGGTCGCCCTGGCCGAAGCGGCAATCGGTGGCCCCTACGCGAACGCCACCCTGGGCGCCGGCATTCATCTGAGTCGTCCGGACGGACTTGCCGTCGAAGCGATGCTCTACGGTGAAGATGGGGCCCGCGCGGTGCTATCTTTCGATCCGAAATCGGTCGAGCGGCTCCGGGCCCTGGCGGCGGACCACGGGGTCCCGTTCGCGGTCGTCGGTAACGTCGGGCCCGCCAACGGCGACCTGCGGATCACGGTGGGCACCGACTCTTTCACGTGGGCCACGGCCGACCTTCGGCGGGCCTATTTCGATGCGATTCCCCGGCGAATGGCGGCCTGACCCCCTATGTGCGGCATCATCGGCCTCTCCAACGTTCCCGACGCCGCTCGCGTCGCCTACCTCGGTCTCTACGCCCTCCAGCACCGAGGGCAGGAGAGCGCCGGCATCGTGACGCTGGACAACCAGGGAGCCCCTCACCTGGTCCGGGGGATGGGCCTGGTGGGCGACATCTTCCATGAACCCGATTTTCGGGACCTCGAGGGCGACGTCGCGATCGGGCACGCCCGATACTCCACGACGGGCTCGTCGAACCTCGCCAACGCCCAGCCCTGCGTGGCGAACTACCGAGGCGGCCCGCTGGCTCTTGCCCATAACGGCAACCTCACCAATGCCCCGGCCGTGAAACAGGCCCTCGTCACCGAGGGGGCGATCTTCCAGTCCTCCTCCGATTCCGAGATCATCGTTCACCTCATCGCCCGTTCCCGCGCCGTGACGCCCGAGGCCCAGATCCGGGACGCGCTCGCGATGGTCGAAGGCGCATACAGCCTGGTCGTCACCGTCGGCCGGACTCTGTACTGCGTGGTCGACCCCCACGGCTTCCGGCCGCTGGTGCTCGGCCGGCTCGGCGAAGGCATCATCGCGGCATCGGAGACCTGCGCCCTCGATCTGGTCGGCGCCACCCTCATTCGCGAGCTCGGGCCCGGCGATTTCGTCGAGGTGGTGGACGGCATGGTTCGCGACCTCGCGCCACTCGAGCGCGCACCGGCCGCCAAGCGGTGCGTCTTCGAACTGGTGTACTTCGGCCGACCGGACAGCACCATATTCGGTGAATCGGTGGACCGGGTCCGCCGCGAACTCGGGCGCCGGCTCGCGGCCGAGCACCCGGCCCCCGGCGCGGACGTCGTCTTCAGCGTACCGGACAGCGCCAACATGATGGCACTGGGTTTCGCCGACGCCTCGGGCCTCAAGCTCGAGCACGGCCTGATCCGGAATCATTACATCGGGCGCACCTTCATCAATCCGACCCAGGCTCTCCGGGTCGCCAAGGTCAAGATCAAATTCAACCCGGTGAAGGAAGTGATCGCGGGCCGGTCGGTGGTCGTGGTGGACGACAGCCTGGTCCGGGGCACCACCAGCAAGGGCTTGGTTCAGATGATTCGCGCCGGCGGCGCGCGCGAGGTCCATCTCCGGCTCGGCTCCCCGCCGATCACCGGTCCCTGCCACTACGGCATCGACACCCCGAATCGCGATGAACTGATCGCCGCCAACTACTCACTCGACGAGATCCGCCGGTACCTGGGCGTCGATTCGTTAGGCTACCTGTCACTCGACGGCATGCTGGCAGCCGCCGGGGACGCCCGGACCAGTTTCTGCCACGCCTGTTTTTCCGGCCAGTACCCCATCGAACCCATCGGCGAACTGGCTGAATTCGCCACCAGAGATCGCTGACCCCGGGAGGCCGCCATGACTGATAACCTTGCCCAGCCGCTGGTTTACTTCTTCGGCCAGGGACGGGCCGACGGCACCGCCACCATGAAGGACCTTCTCGGCGGCAAGGGGGCCGGGCTTGCCGAAATGACCAACATCGGGATTCCGGTGCCGCCGGGATTCACCATTGCCTCGACGGTCTGCCCGACGTATCTGGCGATGAACCAGTTCCCGCCCCGCCTCAAGCCCCAGGCCGAGGCGGCGCTCCAGCGAATCGAAGCGGCAACGGGCAAGCAGTTCGGTAGCGCCGAGAATCCGCTGCTGGTATCGGTCCGATCCGGGGCCGCACTCTCGATGCCAGGCATGATGGAGACCATCCTCAATCTCGGCCTCAACGAGACGACCGTGAAGGGGATCGAGCGACGGTCCGGCAACGCCCGATTCGCCTGGGACTCCTACCGCCGGTTCGTCCAGATGTACGGCTGCGTGGTGTTCGACCTGCCCAAGAAACTGTTCGAGCAGCGACTGGAGGCCGCCAAGCATCGGGCCGGCGTGACCAGGGACATCGACCTTCCGGTGGACGCATTCCAGACCCTCGTCGCGGACTTCAAGACGATGATCACCGCGGAAACCGGGAAGCCCTTCCCGGAGGATCCGCTCGATCAACTCTGGGGCGCGATCGCGGCGGTGTTCGAAAGCTGGAATACCCGCCGCGCGATCGACTACCGGAAGCTCCACGATATCCCCGATAGCATGGGTACCGCGGTCACCGTCATGGCGATGGTGTTCGGCAACATGGGCGACGACTGCGCTACCGGGGTGGCATTCACCCGCAACCCGTCCACCGGCGAGAACCATCTCTATGGGGAGTTTCTCCTCAACGCCCAGGGAGAAGACGTCGTGTCCGGCAGCAGGAACCCGGAACCGATCGCCAACCTCAAGACGGAAATGCCCCAGGTCTACGGCGAACTCGACCGAGTCTCCAAGACCCTCGAGCGCCACTTCCGCGATGTCCAGGACCTCGAGTTCACCGTCGAGCGCGGGCACCTCTATATGCTCCAGACCCGCCGTGGCCAGCGAACCGGCCACGCGGCGGTCCGGATCGCCGTCGAGATGGTGGACGAGGGCGCGATCACCGAGGAAGAGGCCGTGGCCCGGATTCCGCCGAACGACCTGAACCAGCTGCTCCACCCGACCATCGACCCTTCGGCGGAGCTCGATCTGCTGGCCACCGGCCTGCCAGCCTCGCCGGGCGCCGCGAGCGGCACCGTCGTGTTCGACGCCGACCGAGCCGAGGAACTCGGCAAGAAGGGCACCGCGGTGATTCTGGTCCGGCGGGAGACGAGTCCCGAGGACTTCCACGGGATGGTCGCCGCGCGGGCCATCGTCACCGCCCGCGGCGGCATGACCTCCCACGCCGCAGTGGTCGCTCGAGGTATGGGCAAGCCGTGCGTCGCCGGGGCGCAGGACATCGAGGTCGACGAACCGGCCGGCCAGTTCCGGATTGGCAGCCGGGCCATCGCCGAGGGCGAGTGGATTTCCCTCGACGGCGCCACGGGCAAGATCTTCGCCGGACAGGCCAAACTGGTCGAGCCCGAGTTGAGCGAGCACTACACCCGGCTGATCACCTGGGCCGACCGGATGCGCCACCTCCGGGTCCGGGTCAACGCCGACACGCCGGCCGACGCCCACCGGGGCCGCGATTTCGGCGCGGAAGGCATCGGCCTCTGCCGTACCGAGCACATGTTCTTCGAGGGCGACCGGCTCGGCGCGATGCGCGAAATGATCCTGGCGGAGGACGAGTCCGGGCGAAAGAAGGCGCTGGCCAAGCTCCTCCCGATGCAGCGAGGCGACTTCGAAGGCATCTTCCGCGCGATGGAGGGGTTCCCGGTCACCATTCGGCTCCTCGATCCGCCGCTCCACGAGTTCCTCCCGAAGGAGCCCGAGGAAATCGCTGAACTCGCCCGGCAGATGGGCAAGACGGTGAAGGACGTCCAGCGAATCATCGACGGCCTCAGTGAAGTGAACCCGATGCTGGGCCTCCGCGGCTGCCGGCTCGGTATCATCTATCCGGAAATCACCGCGATGCAGGCCCGGGCCATCTTCGAGGCCGCCTGCACCGTCGCCGAGCGAAAGGGAAGGGTCCAGCCGGAGGTGATGATTCCGCTGGTGGCGCACGTGATTGAGTTCCGGAAACAGGCCCTGATCGTCCGACAGGTGGCCGAGGAGGTCTTCCGCGAACGGCAGATCACTGTGCCCTATCTGCTCGGGACCATGATCGAACTCCCACGGGCGGCCCTCACGGCTGACGAGATTGCCCGCGAAGCCCAGTTCTTCTCGTTCGGCACCAACGACCTGACCCAGACCACCTGGGGCCTCTCCCGGGATGACGCCGGTGTCTTTCTCCCTGCCTACCTCGAGCGGAACATCATCGAGTTCGATCCGTTCCAGGAACTCGACATCGCCGGCGTCGGCAAGCTGATCAGCATGGCGGTCGAACTCGGACGGAAGACCCGGCAGGACTTGAAGGTGGGGATCTGCGGCGAGCACGGCGGCGAGCCGCGAACGATCGCCTTCTGCGAGGCGCAGAAGATGAATTACGTCTCCTGCTCGCCGTACCGAGTTCCGATCGCCCGCCTCGCCGCGGCCCAGGCGGCACTGGCCGAGCGGGGCACGATGGACCGGACTCGCGGAACCCTCTAGCCCACCCGCTTGCCCTTCCCGGTGCCTCGGGTAAACTTCGGCCCATGACAGCCGCCTCTGCTCCGACCGTTGGGATCGTGATGGGCTCGGCCTCCGACTGGGAGGTGATGCAGCACGCCGCCCGGCGCCTCGCGGATTTCGACATCGCCCACGAGACTCGAGTCGTTTCGGCCCATCGGACCCCGAACCTGCTGTTCGAGTACGCGGCCTCGGCGGCAGGTCGCGGTCTCCGGTGCATCATTGCCGGGGCGGGCGGGGCCGCTCACTTGCCTGGCATGCTGGCGGCCAAGACCACGGTGCCCATTCTCGGTGTACCGGTACCTGGCCGTCACCTGAACGGACTCGATTCGCTGCTTTCCATCGTCCAGATGCCGGCCGGCGTTCCCGTCGCAACCTTCGCGATCGGCGAGCCGGGCGCCCACAACGCCGGTCTCTTCGCGGTAGCCTTGCTGGCCCGAACCGATCGCGCCCTCGCCGACCGACTCGAGGCCTTCCGGCTGCAGCAGGAAGCCCAGGTACTGGCCGCCACGCTCCCGCCGCCCCGATGATTCCTCCGGGCGCCACCCTCGGGCTTCTCGGCGGTGGACAACTCGGCCGGATGTTTACCCAGCGGGCCCGCGCCATGGGGTACGAGGTTGTGGTGCTGGAACCCGATCCCCTGAGCCCGGCCGGTGCCCTCGCGACCCACCACATCCAGGCTCCGTACGACGACCTATCGGCGCTCGCCGAGTTGGCCGGCCGGGCGGCCGCCATCACGACCGAGTTCGAAAACGTACCGGCCGCAACCCTGAGCTGGCTGGCCGACCAGGTCACGTGCCGCCCGGGAGCCGAGTCGGTGGCGGTGGCCCAGGACCGGATTCGGGAGAAGACGTTCGTCCGTGACCAGGGACTCGAGACCGCGGAGTTCGAGCCGGTACGGTCGATCGACGATCTCCGGGTCGCCTGGTCCCGCCTTGGGGCACCCGCGCTCCTCAAGACGAGCCGCCTCGGGTACGACGGCAAGGGCCAAGCGGTGGTGGAGACCGCTAGCGAGGCCGAAGCGGCCTTCCGGAGCCTCAAGGAGGTGCCCTGTGTGTTGGAGCGGCGGCTCCGCCTCGAGCGGGAGATCTCTGTCGTTCTGGCTCGCGGCCATGACGGCCAGATCGCCGTCTTTCCCGTCGGTGAGAACGTCCACCACGCCGGCATCCTCCACACCACCGTGGTGCCGGCCCTGATCCCCCCGCCTCTCGCCGAGGCGGCCCGCAACATGGCGACCCGGGTGGCCGTGGCGCTCGACTACGTCGGGGTCTTGGCGGTCGAGCTTTTCGTCGCCAACGGGGGGCGGCTCTATGTCAACGAGCTGGCGCCCAGGCCGCACAACTCGGGTCATTACACCATGGACGCCTGCGTCACGGACCAGTTCGAGCAGCAGGTCCGGTCGCTGGCCGGTCTCCCCCTCGGAAGCCCCCGACTACTCAGCCCGGTCTCCATGGTCAACCTGCTCGGCGAGGTCTGGAAGGACGGTGAGCCACGGTTTGACCGGGCCCTCGCCCTGCCCGGTGTGACCCTTCATCTCTATGGGAAAAAGGAGGTCAGGGCCGGTCGGAAGATGGGCCACCTGAACTGCCTGGCGGACGACCCGAAGGCGGCTTTGGCCCTGGCAACGCTTGCATACCGCGCCTTGAATACTGACTCAACACAAACGGTATCAGCAAGTTAACATCTGAGATATAAGGTTGGTTCTCAGGTCAATATGAGATTTGTTACCATCACGTGAAAGAAGCAAGTGCCCCCGCTCAGTGGTGCCCAAACGAAAACGGAGGGGCGAAATGTTGGTCGCCGCTTGGCATTCGCCGCCGAGGGCATCGCTTACGGTATGAATGTCGTCTATACAGGGCCCCTTTATGGTTCGATGAAAACTGAAGTTGGGGCCATCCGTCTGCAATTCAAGCACCTGTCGGGAGGCCTGGCGGCGAAAGGCGCGGCGAAGGCAATCAAGGGCTTCGAGATCGCCGGCGAAGACCGCAAGTTTGTTCCCGCCGAGGCGATAGTTTCTGGCAATGAGGTCATCGTG
>JAYUZK010000040.1:0-3121 GCA_043751835.1 Gemmatimonadota bacterium
CGCCCCGGCGCCGCCAGCAACGAAGCTTGGGTGGTTGGTACCCGGAGGCGCCGGCGCCGCTTAGATTGCGTGATCAACGACGGCCACCGACGATGATCATCCGCACCTGGCATGGTTGGACGACCCCCGGCAACGCCGACACCTACGAGGCGCTGCTCCGCGAAGAAATCTTCGCGGGGATTCTGGATCTGGAGATTCGCGGCTTCCGCGGCATCGAACTCCTCCGCCGAGAGGGGGGCGGCGAGGTCGAATTCGTCACCATCATGCGGTTCGACTCGCTCGCCGCGGTGCGAGAGTTCGCCGGCCCGGACTATGAGGTCGCGGTCATTCCGGAAAAGGCGAGGGCGGTGCTCGCGCGCTTCGACCCGCGGTCACAGCATTACGAACTCCGGGCGGGGCGCGGGCCGACACCCTAGTCGTATATTCCCGTCGTCCCACTCAAGGCCTCCCATGCTCGCCCCGGTGCGCCGCCTCTCTCTCGGCCTGCTCCTATTCCTCGCCACCCGGCCTGACGCCGCCCGGGCCCAGTCCTACTTTCCGCCCCGCGGCCATTGGGACCACAAGCCCCCCGCCGCCGTCGGTCTCGACTCCAACCGCCTCGCCGCTGCCGTCGACTTCGCCAAGTCCTCGGACAACGGCTGGCCCACCGACGTCGCCGCCCAGATCCGGATCAACACGGCCAAGGAACCCTACCCCGCCATCGTCGGCCCCGTGAAGGACCGGGCCCGGACCAATGGCGTCATCATCCGCCACGGCTACATCGTGGCCGAATGGGGCGATCCCAGACAGGTCGACATGACCTTCAGCGTGGCCAAGAGCTACCTCTCCACTGTGGCCGGCCTCGCCTTCGACCGCAAGCTCATCCCCGACCTCGATCAGCCCGAAGGCGCCCTGATCACGGACGGCGGATTCGACGGGCCGCATAACGCCGCCATCACCTGGCGGATGCATCTCAACCAGACCAGTGAATGGGAAGGCACCCTCTGGGACAAGCCCGACGTCGCCGACCGCCGGCTGGGCTACGATCGCCAGCTTGGTCCCCCGGGCACGATCTGGGAGTACAACGACGTCCGCGTGAACCGGCTCGCCCTTTCGGTTCTGCGGCTGTTCCGGAAGCCACTCCCCGACGTCTTCAGGGACGAAATCGCCAAGCCGATCGGGATGTCCGACAGCTGGGTCTGGCACGGCTACTTCAACGCCTTCGCCGAGATCGATGGGAAACGGATGCCCTCGGTCAGCGGCGGCGGCCATTGGGGGGCCGGGTTCTGGGCCAGCACCCTGGATCACGCCCGCTTCGGCCTCCTCGCACTCCATCGAGGCAACTGGGCCGGCAAGCAGTTGGTCTCGGAGCGGTGGTTCGACCTCGCCACCGCGCCGACCCCGATCCGCCCCAATTACGGCTTCATGTGGTGGCTCAACACCGACCGGAAGGAGTACCCCTCGGCATCGGGCAAGAGCTTCTTTGCGTTAGGCTCAGGTGGCAACGTGATCTGGGTCGACCCGGAACACGATCTCGTCGCGGTGATCCGCTGGTTCGACCTCGGCAAGATCGATCGGTTCATGGCACTGGTGTCCGGAGCGGTGGCCGCCCCTTGACCTCCCAGCCTGCGCCTGGAACCCGCCTGGTCTTTCAAACGGGCGCTTGGTTCAACGGCGATCGCCTGAGAGTCCTCGACCTGAGCACGAGTCGATCCTCCGATCTCGGTGTGCAAGGCAGCTGGGCCGTTTGGAGTCCCGATGGGACGGGAAACCGGGTGGTCCTTGATCGCTCGTGGGTCAACCCGGGATTCTCGTGGTCGCCCGACGGGAAGTACCTCGCCGCGATGGAATCCGGCCAGACATTCCCAACGCCGACGATTATCGATGTGAACACGCTGGAACGCCTCCCGCTGCCGTACTCGTTGCACGGAAATCGGGTCCTGTACCAGTTGGCGTGGAAACCCTAGGGTGCATCGCTGACATTGGCGCGATGCATGCCGGGCTCTTGGCCTTGATCGACCGTGGTCGACGGCCCGGCCCCCACGGGGAGGTCATGCGGGATTCCCTGCACTCCGAGAAGAACGCAAGCAGCCGCTGCGATCGCCACCTCGAGGTCGATCTGGACACGTTATTCGTGCCGACCGCTATGCGCGGATCCGAGCCGGGCTTCGGCGAGGTCTACTGCGTTTGCGAGCAATCCTCGTTGCTGCCTGGTTCCTTCAACGATCCTACGGCCGGCCGCTCAAGGCGTGTCACGACATCCGGATGAACAAAGCCGAGGGGATGATGCTGATCCGGTTCCGGCAGGATCCGGACCTGAAGGGGGCGTGGGCGAGTGCCTGGAACGTGGCCTGGCCGGCGCCCATGGTGGGTGAGTCGGGGCCGAGCCGCGGGAGTGAATGGTAGGCCCCCTGTCGCTCGGTGCTCGGCTGGTCGTGTGGAAACGGGACCGATAGCGGTTGTGCGCGTCATCCCCGAATTCAACAGGTCTCCAGTCGTAGTCTTCTGTTGGCCCGACCCGGATCGGAATGTCAGGTAAGGTAGGGTTCCGGCGACTTTCGCCGCCTAAGTCGCGCCGAGCGGGGGATTATCTCGCGGCCGCTGCAGGAATAAGACTGGCGGACGGCGGGGAGGCGGGGTGTATCTGCATGGCGGAGTGGCGGTTCGGCGGCGAGTGGGTTTGATTGAATCGTGATTAATGCTGCGACCGGGTGGCCTGGGGGCCGTGATGACTAGTTTTGGGGCGGTCCTGCCGCCTAAGTAAAGGTTAGGCGGCACACCGACATCGGAGCAGTCGTGGATCGCACCAGCCTCAATCTCATCTCGATGATCCTCGGAGGCGCCGGCCTGCTCACTGCGTTGACTGGCTTCAACGTGCCGCAGCTCCGGATGAGCTACTTCGGCGAGAATCCGTACCAGATCAAGCGAGATGCGATCTCGGACGCGATGGTCTGGCTGTTTACGGCCCTGGCGTTGGCGGGGCTTGGCGTTCAAATCCTCGCCGAGATTGCCGGTGACGCGATCCCGGAGCGCGCCTACACCACCGGATCCTATATCCGGGTCACAGCCGTGGCGGCGTTGTTGGCCTGCGGGGTCGTGTGGGCCCTGACCAAGCTGGGACGCGCCGTCGGGCGGAAACGGT
>JAYUZK010000041.1:0-9622 GCA_043751835.1 Gemmatimonadota bacterium
CGGCGGCTTGGGATGGACCTCCATGTGGGTGTTCCGGTCGGCGCCCTGCACGGTCACCCGGATCCGGTGCCCTGCCTTGAACCGCTTGGCGGTCGGGAACATGTCGAACACGAGCTCGGCGGCGGCGGCCGGCAGCGGTGCCACGTCCTCCTTGAAGCTGCGCGACCAGGGCAGGCCGAAGTTCTCGAACGGCGGTGTCGCGAGCTTCCGGTGCGAGGCCCGGAGCACGCCCTCGCTCACGTACGTCGAGCGCCCCGTCGAGTCCACGTCCTCGAGGTACGCCATCGCGTCCACGTCCTTCGCCGACGACGTCACCCAGAGGTGCACGATCGGGTGGCCGATGACTTCCACCGGGGCCGCGAGGGGCGCGGTCGTGAACGTGAAGCCCTTGGCGTCGTTAGGTGCGAGGTCGGGATACCCGGCCGGTCCGCCGTAGGTGGCCGCCCAGCGGTTGCTCGGGCCGAGCGTGGCGGTGGTGTCGATCACCCGCGCGTCCATCGCCTTGGCGTCGGTCGGCGCTGCCGCGAGCAACTGGCCGTCGTTCACCGAGGCGACGCTCCCGGACTTCCCGGCGCCGAAGAAATAGTCCGTCGCCTTCGCCTCGGGGATCGGCCACGTGGTGGCGTTCCGCCACTCGGCTCCAGCCGGCGCGTCGATCACGTAGTACCGGATCGCCGGCTCCTTCTCGATCCCGTTGTCCACGCCCTTGAGCCAGTGGTCGAACCACCGATGCCGTTCGGCCGCCAGATCAAATCCCTCTTCGCCCCCGTGGAACCACGGGCCCACGATCAGCTTCTGCGACACTTTGAGATTCCGGAACCAGAGAAAGGCATCGCGCGGGAAGGCATCGAACCAGCCGGCGAGGCCGTAGACCGGCACGCCGGCCTTGTTGATCTGGTCGATGTAGGTGGCGGGACCCCGCTCGCCGTGGATCTCCTTCTGGGTGACCGGATCGATGCTGTTCCGGAACGGCACCCCTTGCCACATCGTGAACATGTCCCGGTTCACCTGGTGACCCGCTATGGCGGAATCCCGTTTCACCATGCCGTCCGCCCCGTCCACCGGCGCCACGCCGTCGAACGACAGCGGCCCCCAGGTGAACTTGCTGCCCTTGTCGAGATTGTGGGTCAGGAACTGCCATTTGGTGAAGAACTCGTCCCGGTATATGCCGCCCGGATGCACGGTGGGATACCAGTCGAAGACGTACATCTCGGGGAAGATGGCCTTGAGGTGCGGCGGCGCCTGGCTCGCGGCAAAGAGCTGGGTAATGCCGAGGTAGGAGCGGCCGGTCATCCCGATGGCGCCGGTGGACCACGGCTGCGCGGCGAGCCATTCCGTGACCTCGTACGCGTCCTTGGTCTCGTCCGGCATGAAGAAGCCCTGCTGGGTCCCGAACGAGGCCCCGCCGCCCCGCGTGTCCACCGCCGCGATGACGTATCCGTGGTGGAGCAGGCGATCCATGCCGCGTCCGAACCCGGCGGCATAGTCAACCACCTTGCCGTCCTTCAAGAACGCCCGGTTGTAGCGGTGATGGGTCCAGACCACCGGGAGTTTCCCCTGGGCGAGCACGCCGCCCTTGGTCGGCCGGAGAATGTCGATGGCGAGCCGAGTCCCGTCGCGCATGGTGAGGTACTGGGATGTCCGGGTATGGCCGTCATACTCGGCGGTCGAATACCCCGCATAGACGCCGGGTTCGGAAACCCGGCTGGTTGCGGGGGCGCCGGCAGAACCGCAGGCCGAAACGAGCACGGTCGCAAGGAAGAGAGCGGGGCAACGGGACATGGAACCTCCGGAGGTTGTGACGATAGTACTCCGTGGTCGCGAAGCCCGCCACTGGTGGGTGAGGTCGGGTGGCTATCTTCGCTGTCATGAAAGCAACCTGGGCCACGGGGGTGACCAAGCGGGTGCTGGCCAACGGCCTCACCTCGCTCGTCCATCCGGATCCGGCCGCTCCAGCCGTCGGCGTGGTGATCCACGTGAAGGCCGGGTTCTTCGACGAGCCGGACCGCTGGCAGGGGATCAGTCACGTCCTCGAGCACATGTTCTTCAAGGGCACGCCCACCCGCGGGGTCGGCCAGATCGCGGCCGAGACCAAGGGCCTTGGCGGCTATCTCAATGCCTCCACCAGCTATGACTGGACCAGTTATTTCGTGGTCTTGCCCGCCGACGGGTTTCGGGCCGCGCTGGCCATTCAGGCCGATGCGCTCCGCAACGCCTCCATCGATGCCGGTGAACTCGCCCGCGAACTCAAGGTCATCATCGAAGAGGCCAAGCGAAAACTCGACAGTGCGTCCGCGATGGCGCACGAAACCCTCCACGAGGTGCTATTCGACCGGCACCGGATTCGTCGATGGCGGATCGGATCCGCCGAGCAATTGGCCGGCTTCACCCGCGACGATGTGGCCGGGTACTACCGGAGCCGCTACCTCCCCTCCCGGGTGATCGTCTCCGTGGTCGGCGCCGTCGAAGTCGACCGGGCCCATGCCGCGATCGAAGAGCTGTTTGGAGACTGGCCGTCGGCTCCCGCAGGGGTCGATCCGTCGCCCGCAGAACCGTGGCGGGAGGGGCCGCCCCGGGTCCGGTCGCTCCACGGCGACGTGAACCAAGCCGACATCGCCCTCGGCTGGCGTGGGGTGCCCGAGATCGATCCCGACGCCGGTCCGCTCGATCTGGCGGCGATGGTGCTGTCGTCGGGCCGGGGCAGCTGGTTCTATCGCGGCCTGCGCGAACCGGGGATCGCCACCTCCGCCGGGGCCTATCACTATTCGCCGACCGAGGTCGGGGTGTTCTCGCTCGGACTCGATCTCGAGCCGGCCAGGATCGACCAGGCTCTCGAGACCGCGGCAGGACTGGTGGCCCGCCTCCGGGACCAGGGACCGTCTTCGGCTGATCTCGACCGGGTCAAGACCCTGCTCGCCTCGCAGTGGGCCCGCCGGTTCGAATCGGTCGAGGGACGGGCGTCGGCCTTCGCCTCGGCTGAAGCGTTCGGCGGCGTCGAGCGGATCGACCGGGAGTTCCGGGCCCTGATGGCGGTCGAGCCCGGCCGGGTTCGCGAGGCCGCGACCCGGTATCTCGGGCCCGGCGCGATCGGTGGGGTCTTCTATCTCCCCGAGGGTGTCGAGACCTCGTGGACCGCGGAGCGGCTGGCCGATGCTTTCCGCTCCCGAGGCGATGCGCCGGTCGCGGTGCCGGCTCCACCAAGGCCTCCCGCCCCAGTGGTCCCGACCCCGGTGCGGAGCCGGCTTCGGGCCGGGATTCATCACGTCGAACTCCCGGGGGCCGACCTCCTGATCCGTCCCAAAGCCGGCGTGCCCCTCGTGGCGGTTGGGGTGTACCGGCGACGCCAGATCGTCGAATCGGCTGATCTCGCCGGCGTTGGTGCGCTGGCGGCCCGTTCGAGTGTCCGCGGGGCCGGCGGGTTCGACTCGGCGGCCCTGGCCGACCTGTTCGAGTCGTTCGGGGGGACACTGAGCTCATCGGCCGGCGCCGACTGGTTCTGGTGCGGGGCCCACGTCCTCGCGGATCGCTGGTTGGACGCCGCGATCCTGCTCGATCTGGTGAGCCGGAAGCCCGGCTTCGAGCCTGAGCAGGTTGCCCGGGAGCGGACTACGCTTCGGAACGAGGTGGTTCAGGCGGCTGACGACATGTTCCGCCGCCCCTTCGAGTTGGGCCTCAGGGCTGCGTTCGGCAACCAGGGCTACGGCCTGCCGGTCCATGGAACCGTTGCATCGGTCGAGCGGCTCGATCACGTGGTGGCGGCCCGCTGGCACGCCGCCGAGGTGGCCGGCGCCCGGACGACGGTCATCGCGGTCGGCGACGTCGATCCGGCGCGGGTGGCGGATGGGCTCGCGGGGGTTTTCGGGAGTCTCCCGGCGCGAGCTGCCCCGACCGCTCGGCGTGCCTCCGAATGGCGGAGGGCGGAACCGTTGCTGATGGAGGACCGCCAGAAGTCCCAGACCGGCCTGGCGATGATCTTCCCCGGTCCGGCGCGAGACGATCCGGCCCGGTTCGCCGCGGAGGTGCTGTCGGCGGTGGCGAGCGGTCTGGGCGGGCGGCTCTTCCACGCGCTTCGGGACCAGCGCTCGCTCGCCTACTCCGTGATGATGTCGAGTTGGCAGCGGGCCCGGGCGGGGGCCATCATGACCTACATCGCCACCTCCCCGGATCGCGAGGACGAGGCCCGCTCGGCCATGCTGGCGGAACTGGCCCGGTTTGGCACCGACCTCGTTTTGCCGGAGGAGTTTGAGCGGGCGGTCAACTATCTGGCGGGGCAGGCGCTGGTCCAGCGACAGACGACCGGGGCGGTCATGGCCGAGATTGCCGGCGCCTGGCTGGTGGGCGGCGGCCTCGATGAGGTGGCCGATCCCGCGGCGGGATACCGGGCCGTCACCCGTGAAGCGGTTCGCGAACTCGCCGCTCGGTACTTGATTCCGGACGAACGGGCCGAGGGCATGGTCCGCGGAACTGCGGGAGCCAGGTAGTTTCAGCGATGGCGAACGCGGAGACGGGGCGGTTGGCGGGCCGGTGGGCCTGGGCGGATCTGTTCACCGGGGTCCGCATTCCGCTCGCAGTGGCGTTCGTCGTCGCCCCGACCACCGGCCTCAGGATCGGCATTCTCTGGGCGGCAGGCATTACCGACTTCATGGACGGCTGGGTTGCCCGGCGCTGGGGCAGTTCCCGGCTGGGATCCTTCCTCGATCCGGTGGCGGACAAACTGTTCATCGCTTCCGCGTTCGGCGTGGTGCTGTTCAGCGGCGCGCTCCAGTGGTGGGAAATCGTCCTCGTGCTGGCCCGCGATCTGGCCGCCGCGGTGGCGTTCCTGCTCACCGTGGTGTTCATTCAGCCCTCCGCCATTCCGGCCCGGGTGGCGGGGAAGATGGTCACCATCGGCCAGCTGCTGGTGCTGCTGGCCTTCTTGCTCGACTCGACGTTGTTCCGGCCGCTCGTCTGGGTGACCGGGGCCGGCGCGGTCTACGCGATTCTCGACTACGTGATGGTGGCCCGGAAGCAACACCGGACCCTTTGACGACAACCGGACAGGACCGAACGATGAGCGATCTGCGGACGATACAGGTAGAGTGGGAAGGCGGGATGCGGTTCCGGGGTGGGGTGGCGGGAGGCCCGACCGCCCTGGTGGACGCCGACGCCAAAGAGGCGCCGGGTCCGATGATCATGCTGCTGCTGGCCTGCGCCGGGTGCAGCGGGGCGGACGTGGTGAGCATCCTGGAGAAGGCCCAGGTCAAGCTCCGGAAGTACCACACCGAGGTGAAGGGGATCCGCGCTCCGGACCATCCGAAGCGCTATGTCTCGGTCCATTTCGGGATCACCCTGGCCGGGGACGGACTCGACGAGGCCAAGGCCCGCCGGGCGATCGACCTGTCGCTGACCAAGTACTGCTCGGTGGTAAAGTCGCTCGCGGCGGACTTGACGGTGACCTACGACCTGACGCTTGAGGCCTGACCCAACACCTACTCCGCGGCTGAGTTCGCCACTTCGGGCTTGCGGGAAACCGGCCGGCAGAACCGCTCGCCGAGGGTCCGGACCTGGGTCAGCATTTCCTCGTCGAGATCGGGGTACCGCTCACCGAGATACTGCATGGTGTCGTCGATCCATTCCTTCTGCTGATCGGGCTCGGCTTCAACCACGCCGCATCGAAGAATGTGGCTGAACAGTTCGTCACGGGCCTGGTCGAGGAGGGATGGTGCCACCGCGCTTTTGGTGAAGGGCTTTCTCTGCTTTGCCATTGACCGTCCTTGGGGGGTTGGGGCGGGAGCGAGTTGCGCCCCGTCCTTCATACTTAAGAGCCACGCGAATATACACTTGCGACACGGTTTCGGCCAAGGGCGGGGGGCCATCCACCGGGGAGGCCGACCCATTACCTTTGCGGGTCGCTGAAATCGGGGTCGGGCGGCCCCATCCATGGCTGATCATGACGAGGTGTACGGCAGGGACCGGATCCAGCGCCTGGTGGCGATGCTCCGTGACTTGGCCGAACGGATCGAGGAGCTCGACGGCCGGGGGGCACTGCTCGACCGGGTTCCCGAGCTCCAGAAACGCCTCGGCGACCTTCGCTCGGAGCTGTTTCACTACGAAGTCCGATCGACATATGACACCCCGGAGATCGCGGAAAGCCGGCGGATCATCGAGCAGGTCGATCCGGCTCCCGATTTTCTGACCCCAAACCCCGAGGACGAGGAACCATGGCGCCGGCCTCCCCAGTAACCCCCCGTCGCTCCCAATCCGGCCCGTCCTCGAACCGGTTCTTCCGGGGCCTCGGGGCGCTGGCAGTCGCCGGAGGCGTGGTGCTGGCCTATCTGGTCCTGAACCCGAAGGACGTGAGCATCCCGGCCAACGTCACGGTCCTGGCCGCCGACACGGCAGGGTTCCGCGGGTATCTGGTCGGGTCGCCCACGGCCCCGGTCGAGGTGACCGAGTATGCCGACTTCCAGTGTCCGGCCTGTGGCAGCTTCGATGTTCTCCAGTGGGATGTCGTCAAGCGGCAACTGGTCGATTCGGGCCTGGTGCGGTGGCGGTACCGCGACTTCCCGCTCGACCAGGTCCACCGGCATGCCCGGTTGGCGGCTCATTCGGCCGCCTGCGCCAGCGACCAGGGCAAGTTCTGGGAGTACAAGGCGCTGGTGTATCAGCGCCAGGCTGATTGGTCCATCAAGACCTCGGCGGCCGGGATGTTCCGCGATATGGGCCGTGAGGTGGGTCTCGACGGGGCCAAGTTCGACGCGTGCATGAACTCGAAGAAATACGCCGGCCGGATCGAAGCGAGCCTCAAGGAAGGCATCAAACTCGGCGTCCCGTCCACCCCGACGTTCCTCATTGCCGGGCGGCTCTATCCGGGCGCGTTCTCGTCCGACAGCCTGGCCTCCCTGGTGCGCCACCTCGCCGCCAAGCAGGCAAAATGAATCGACGGCAGGCCATTGCCGTTCTGGCGCTGGCTGGACTGTTCATCTCGCTCTACCTGTATCTCTACAAGATCGGGAAGATCGGTACCTTGGCGTGTGGGACGGGCGCCTGTGAAACGGTCCAGCTCTCGCCCCAGAGCCGGTTCCTTGGAGTCGAGGTTGCTCTGATCGGCGCGGTCGGGTATCTCGTGCTTCTGGTGCTGGCGGCGCTCGCGTCGGCACCTGGGTTCGCGGCGGTGGCCTGGCCGGTCCGGTGGCTTGCGGTCCTCTCGGGCGGTGCCGTCGCCTTCACATTGTACCTCAAGTCCCTCGAGTTGTTCGTGATCCACGCGATCTGCTGGTGGTGCGTCGCCTCGGCGGTCATCATCGCGATCATCTTCGTCCTCGCGGTGCAGGAATGGCGGCGGGAGCGTGCCCGCGGATGAGCGGTCCCGGGCATGCCCAGACCCCAAAGGCGACGGTCGGGCTCACCCTTGCGGCCTTGGGGGTGGTCTACGGCGATATCGGCACGTCGCCGCTGTACGCCCTCAAGGAATGCTTCGCCCACGGCCTTGCGCCGACCCCCGAAAATGTGATCGGGGTGCTGTCGCTGGTCCTCTGGTCGCTGATGTTCGTGGTGACCTACAAGTACATCACCGTCATGCTCCGGGCCGACAACCGGGGCGAGGGCGGGATCCTCGCCTTGCTGGCGCTGGTCAGGACCCAGGGCGGGAGTGCCGCCCTCCGCCGGAACCTGGTTCTGCTCGCGCTGTTCGGCTCCGCCCTTCTCTATGGCGATGGCGTCATCACGCCGCCCGTCTCGGTCCTCGGCGCTCTCGAAGGCGTCAAGGTCGGAGCTCCCAAGTTCGGGGCCGTCATCGTACCCTTGGCGTTCGTCATCCTGCTGGCGCTCTTCTCGCTCCAGCGGTTCGGGACCGACCGGGTCGGCAAGAGTTTCGCCCCGATCATGGTGGTGTGGTTTCTCTCGATTTCAGTCTGGGGCGTACTCGGCATCATCCAGAACCCGGTGGTGCTGAAGGCGATCAACCCCTGGTACGGGATCGACTTCTTCATCCGCGACGGCATGCTGGGGTTTCTGATTCTCGGCGCCGTGGTGCTGGTGCTGACCGGCGCCGAGGCGCTCTATGCGGACATGGGGCACTTCGGTCCTCGCCCGATCCGGACCGCCTGGCTCTGCCTGGTGCTGCCTTCGCTGATGCTCAATTACTTCGGCCAGGGCGCTCTCCTGCTGTCACGGCCCGACGCGGTGTCCAACCCGTTTTTCGAGTTGGTGCCGCGGGTCTTCCTCTATCCGATGATCCTGATCGCCACCCTGGCGGCGATCACCGCATCCCAGGCGTTGATCTCGGGCTGCTTCTCGCTCACCCGGCAGGCGGTTCAACTGGGCTATTGCCCGCGGGTCACGATCGTCCATACGTCGGCCCGCCAAGAAGGCCAGATCTACGTCCCGGCGGTCAACTGGGCCTTGATGGTGCTGTGCCTCGCCTGCGTGGTCGGGTTCCAGAGCTCGGACCGGCTCACCGCCGCCTACGGAATCGCGGTGACCGGTACGATGTCGATCACCACGGTCCTGTTCGCCCATGTGGCCCGGTTCCGCTGGCACTGGTCGGTCTGGCGGGTGGCCACGGTGACCGGGTTGTTCCTCGTGGTGGATCTCGGTTTCTTCAGCGCCAATCTCGTCAAGTTTGCCCACGGGGGCTGGTTCCCGCTCGTGCTGGCCGCCGGCGTGTTCGCGCTCATGACGACCTGGAAGGTCGGCCGCCGGATCGTCACCGAGGTGACCCGGAGTCCGCTCACGATCGAGGAATTCGTCCGGAGCTTCGGAAAGGGTTCGGCCCACCGGATCGCGGGTGTTGCGGTGTTCATGAACTCGGACCCGGTGGGCGTGCCCGCGATCATGCTGCACCATCTCAAGCACAACGCCGTGCTCAAGGAGACGGTGATCTTCCTCTCGGTCAAGAGTGAGGAAGTGCCCACGGTGGACGGCGGAGACCGGCTCGAGTACCACGACTTCGGCCAGGGCTTCCATCGGGTGGTGGCGCACTATGGTTTCATGGAAACGCCGGACATACCCGCGATCTTCCCGGCGCTGGCCCGGTTCGGCCTGGTGGTGGCGCCCGGCCAGATCTCCTATTTCCTCGGGCGTGAAACCCTCCTCCCGACCGGCCACCAGCGGATTGCGGGCTGGCGAAAGCGGATCTTCATCGTCATGGCCCGAAACGCCCAGAGCGCCACGGCCTTCTTCAACTTGCCCCCCAACCGGGTGGTCGAGATGGGCGCCCAGATCCAGATCTAGGCCGGGTGTCCCTTGAGGCGATGGTTGTATTTCTGCCGCAGCTTGGCGACCTTGGGGCCGATGTTGAAAGCGCAGTACGGCTGGTTGGGGTTCTTCCGGTAATACGCCTGGTGATATGACTCCGCGGGGTAGAACGTCGCGGCCGGCTCGATCGTGGTGACGATCGGGTCGGCGAACACCCGCTCGGCCGCGAGTTCCCGGATCACCGCCTCGGCGATGGTCCGCTGTTCCGGAGTGTGGGGGAAGATCGCCGACCGATACTGGGTGCCCCGGTCCGCCCCTTGACGGTTGAGCGTCGTCGGGTCGTGGAAGGCGAAGAAGATCTCGAGCACTTCCCGGTAAGAGATTACCGCCGGATCGAACCGGACCTCGATCGCCTCGGCGTGGCCGGTGGTGCCGGAGCAGACCT
>JAYUZK010000042.1:0-8953 GCA_043751835.1 Gemmatimonadota bacterium
CTGATCGATCCGGCCCGGCGGCAAGCGCTGCTGCTGGCGGCCGAGGTGGCCGCCAGGCCGTAGTCAACCCCTTGCGCCGCCTGATCAAGGGGCCGTCCGAGCCCGCAGCGAGGCATCGATTTCCGCGTCGGTGAACCGGCGCGGCTCGATCGGAAGTTCGGCGTACGTGCTCGGCTTGGTCGCCGCCTCGACGCCGATCACCCGGCCGGCCGAGACCCGCACCATCACCTCGGCGGCCCCGCCGTGGTTGGCCTGCTCGTTGGTGAGGACCAGGACCCACTCACCGGCGTCCCCCCAGAGATTCTTGAGCGCGTACACGCCGAGCCGTGAGGTCCGCTCGAAGGTCAACGCCATGGTCCGGCGCCGGCCGTCCACCTGGCCGACAGCGCGCCCAGTCACGGGCTCCTCGCCGTTCTCACCCGAGTAGTGAAACGCATGCACCAGCACAAACGCGCCCCGGCTGGCCCGGTCGAAGGGGTTGGGCGGGAGCTCAACGGTGATCCACGGCGGTCCGGCAAACAGGGGCGAGGCGATGGTGATGAGGGCGGCGAGAGACAGCAGCAGTCGCGATTTCATGGGGGCTCCGGTAGAGGATGTGAGACCCCCATCAGACGGCTCAACCGCCGCAGGGTTTGAATCGACGGCGATCCGGCCCGAGAAGGTCCGAACCATGATGCCCGCGCCGCGACCAACGCCGGCTTTCTTGCTGACTGCAAAGCGAACCGAATGCTCACCAGCCGCGACGGCCGGCCGATCGGGAAGACCGGTCACGATGGTGCCTTTGACGGTCGAGAGGTCGAAGCGGGCGTCGGTAGTTGCAGGGAGGAGGCGCCGCACGTCCCCGTCGTGGGTGACAATGTCGAGGAGCCCGTCGGCCGGCACGCCGGAGGTGAACCGTACGGTGCCCGAGACGGATTCGATCCGGGCGGACAACAGCTGATCCGAGGTGATGGTGACCGGCCCCTGCACCGTGCTGACCGAGAGGTCGCCGCGCGCGCCGGTGACCGTCACGGCCCCGGCCCCGGTCCGGGCCCGAATCACGGTGGCGCCGCCGGCAATCGTCAGGTCGCCATCGATTGATTCGAGGGTGGTAACCCGCGGCGACCCTTCGAGGTGAATCGCGCCGGTCACACTGGTCACCTCGACCTCGCCGCCAAGGTCAGGCCGGCTCGGCCGTAAGTCCCCGCCGCAGAGCTGCAGGGCATCGGGCGTCTTGATCTTGAACCGGGCCCGCAACTAGGGGCGTGTCAGGAACCGCCTCATCGCCTCCGCCACCTGGTCGCGGGAGGTGAACAGGAAATCCGGATGGGTGCCCGGCACGCGCAGGATCTCGACCTGCTTGAGTTCGCGCTTGACCCGCTCGATCGACGCGGCGCGGAACGGCTTCATGTGTTTCGTTTCCCACGCCAGCGTCTTCGCTCGCTGGGCCGAATCGCCGTGGGTCACATCGAGGAAGGTTTCGGCGTAGATCGCCAGCGCCGGGGCCCGCACCTTGGTATAGTCGCGCGGGTTCGTCAGCAGAGCCTCCGCCAGCGCGGCCGCAACGCTGTCGCTCGCCACCGGGCGAACGGTGCCGTCGGGCTGGACCTCGACCATGTCGCGGAGATAGGACTCGAGTCGCTCCGGATTGGCGAGGGCCGGGAAGAAGGTGCCCGCTTGCCAGGCTTTGAACGCCTCGAGTGAGGCCAACGCCGACGGCTTCGGGCTGAGATCGGCCGGCAGCGCCTTGAACGCCGCCACCTCCCGCGGATCGGCCCAGTCGTAGGCTCCGTCGAAGTAGACGATCCGGTCGACCCGATCGGGATGGGCGCCGGCCATGCCGGTCACCTCGTTGCCGCCCATCGACCAGCCGGCCAGGTGGGCCTTGGCGATCTTGAGGCTATCCATCAAGGCCGCGAGGTCCGCGGTCAGAGTCGCGGTGTCGAAGGGCCCGTTCTTGGTGGACCGACCGTGCCCGCGACGGGCGTAGGCCAGGACCCGGAACTGACCGCCTAACGCGGGCACGAGATCGTCGAATGCATGGGGGTTGTCGCCCATGCCGTGGATCAGGATCAGGTTCGGGCCGGTACCGCCCCAGTCGAGATACTGGAGCCGGGCACCAGGCACGGTGACGAACCCGCTGGTGTGCGGGGATGGGTCGGTCCAGACCGGGGCTACCTGCTTGGTTTCCACGGGTGGCTTGGGAGACGAACAGCCGGCAAGGACGAGCAGCGTGGCGACGACGAGCGAGGTACACGTGGCCATGCCGGCCTGGCCCAACTCGCGCTCGACCCGGTAGCGGTCGGCCAATGCGGCGGCGAGTCGGTCCGCGATTGGAGACATGGTGGTCATACCAAGGTGTTCAGGAACCGCCCGGCCGTCCAGAGGCGCACCTGATCGCTGGTCACCCGCTCGCCTCCGCCACGGAGATGGACCTGATAGGCGTCGCAGGCGGGAAAGCGCTGTTTGAGGTAGCGGAGCGAGGAAGACACTGGTCCCGACGTGAGCTTCGCCTCGACCATCAGGATCGGCTTCCGGCGCTCCACCACGATGAAGTCGACCTCCCGGCCGTCGACATCGCGAAAGTACCGGAGCTCAAGTTCCCGTCCCTCGGTGTCGAGCTGGAAGTGGATCCACTTGAGGAGGTGGGACGCCACCAGGTTCTCGAATCGCGGGCCCTCGTCCGGAACGACACTCCAGTCATAGTGATAATGCTTCTGCTCCTGCTTGACCGCCCGGAGCCGAGGGGCGCCAAAGGGCGGCAGCCGGAAGATCGCGTACAGCCGCTCAAAGATGTCGAGCCATCGCGTCACTGTCTGATGGTTCAGTTCCAGATCCTCGCGGAGGGAGTTGCGCGAGAGTGGACTGCCCACCCGCTCGGGAAGCGCCAGCATCAACTGCTCCATGGCCCCCAGGTCGCGAACGGTCTCGAGCGAGGTGACCTCCTCACGAATCAGGCGGCTCCGGTACTCGACGGACCAGCGGCGGGCCCGAGCGGCGGACCCGCGAAGGAATGGCTCGGGGAACCCGCCGAGGGCAAGCAAGGATTCCAGGTCGGCGGAGCGGTTGGTACCGAGCTCCGCCAAGGTCAGGGGATGGAGTCGAAGGTAGTGATACCGGCCCTGCAGGGAGTCGCCGCCGAACCGGTAGAGGTCGAGCCGGGCGCTGCCGGTGACGAGGACTCGGCGGGTCCGGCCAAACTCATCGTAGATGCCCTTCAGGAAGTTCCGCCACCGCCGGTACTTGTGCAGCTCGTCGAAGGCCCACATGGGGGTGTCCGGCAACTCCCGCCGGAGGATGGACTCGCGCTGAGCCGGGATGTCCCAATTCAGGTAGCCGGCCGGAGCGGTGAGGAGGGTCCGGGCGAGGGTGGTTTTCCCGACCTGACGGGGGCCACCGAGAAAGACCATTTTCTCTCGGAGGTCGGCTTCGAGTTGGTCGTGCAGGTACCGGCGCATCCCTGAGTATATTACGGTCTATCGTGAATTACAAGCGCGTGTTTCACCATGCAGCTACGGCCGGGCTGGATGCCATGCCGCTGCCGATTCGTATCGTGGCCTTGCGCCGTGGGATCGCAGCCGGTTGGAGCGGTTGACGCGCTCCCGGACCACGGCGCATCGCGTGGTGGAGCGCGCGGAGATTGTCCTCGCGTCGGCGGTTACCTGTTGGCTTGATCGCTACGAGGCCGATGGCGTGGCCGGGCTCGTCACCGATCGCCCGCGCTCGGGGCGCCCGAAGCAGATCAGTGCCACGGACGAGGCGGCGATCATCGACCGCACCCTGCATACGCGGCCGCCGCGCGGATTTGGCGCAGCCACGGGGTGAAGCCGCACTTGGTCCGCACGCTCAAGCTCTCCACCGATGTGCCCCACCGGGTGTTGACTGCGCGGCGGAGCTTTGTCTTGTCCTCTTTGGCCGTTGGTAGCACTGCGGAATCACATTGGGCATCTTCCAACCCGCGAGGGCGCAAAAGGGCCGTCAATTACCCCTTCCCGGTCTTTTCGAATGTCTCCGATCTCGCCGTTTCCAAAATCGCCACCGCGGCGGGGTGTTTCAGCTTCCGTTCGACGGTGATCGCGTAGAACCGTTCCCTGACCGCGTCGATCCGGCCCACCACGTGGACGCCGTACGACTGCCGGATCGCGCTCTCGACCACCGACGGCGCGGCGAAGAGACCCATGCCCTGCTGGCCAAGGACCTGGAGCATCGCCGCATCCTCGACCTCGGCCACGATCCGGGGGCGGATCTGCGTGGTGGCGAACCACTGGTCGAGGGAGCGGCGGAGCGCGGTGTTTTCGGTCGGGACGACGAAGGGGGCGTCGGTCAGCGAACGGGGAAAGTGCCGCCGGTAGCGGGGGGCGACGTCCGGGGTGGCGAAGACGGTGACGCCGCACTCGCCGAGGAGGTGGTTGTAGGCCCGCGCCTTGACCGATGGCGGCACCGGCTGGTCCGCGAGGACGAGGTCGAGCCCGTGGCTCACGAGATCCGCGAGGAGCCGTTCGGTCTTGTCGATCCGGAGCACGAGGCGCGCGGCCTGGGGCAGGCCGAGCGCAGGCTGGAGCAGGCGAAAGGTCGTCAGCTTGGGCAGCGAGTCCGAGATCCCGACGGTGAACCGCCCCGGGCCGCTGGCGGGCCGGCCGCGCATCGTGTCGACGAGTTCGGTCCCGAGGGAGAAGATCTCGTCCGCGTAGCGGGCGGCGAGCTGTCCCATCTCGGTCAGCACGAGTCCGCGCCCTTGCCGCTCGACAAGCGGCTCACCGAGGGTTCGCTGGAGCTCGCGGAGCTGGGCGCTGATGGTCGGCTGGCTCACGCCGAGGCGCCGCGCGGCGCGCGCGATGGAGCCTTCCTTCGCGACGACGGCGAAGTACTGCAGGTGGTGGTAGTTGAGCGGCAGGGCGTGGGTTCTCATCGGCATTTAATAGGAAAAACCTATGTCATAATACAACAAATAGTAAAATATTGACAGTCGTTCCGGTCCTGATGGATCTTGTCGCTGGCTGGACGCCATCGGCCCGAAACCCTGGAGACCGAGATGCCCGAGCAGCACCCGCCCCGTACGATCGGCCGGCGCGACCGGTGCCGTCCCGTTGCTGGCCGGCCTTCCCCGGAATCTCTCGGCGAGCGGCGGCGGCTTCGCGCTCGTCGAGCCCGAGACCCCGGACGAAGCGTTCGCTCTGCTCTAGGAAGGCGACACGCGGTTCGCCGAGGGCCGGGTGACCTCGCAAATCCTGGTCGATCAGGGCTTCGGCGACGGGTTCGTCACCCGGGTGGCGGGCAACGTGGCCGACCCCGCGATCATCGGCAGCCTTGAGTTCGCGACCCAGGTCCTCGGCGCCAACGTGCTCTACGTTCCCGGCCATTCGGCCTGCGGCGCGGTCGCGGCGGCGGTGAGCGGCGCCGCCGTGCCGGGTCAGATCAGCACGCTCTACCAGCACCTGATCCCCGCCACCAGGGGAGCCCACGGCAACCTCGATGCCGCGATCAAGCGCAACGTCGAACTCCAGGCGGATCTTCTCCGGAGCGCCTCTCCGGTAATCGCGGATCTCGTCAAGGCGGGCAAGCTCAAGATTTCGGGCGGGATCTACGATCTCGCCACCGGCCGGGTGACGCCGGTCGCGGTTTGATGTCCGCGGGCGAGATTCTCGCCGCCAACCTGCTGTCGCCAATCCCGTTGGCGTTCGCCCTGGGGATCGGCGCCCGGGTGGTCCGGAGCGAGTTCTCACTCCCGAAGGACATCTACGCCGGGATTTCCATCTACCTGCTCTGGTCGCTGGGCCTCAACGGTGGTGCGGAACTGGCCCACACTCCGTTCGGCAGGATCGCCGCCCCCGCCGGGGTGACGCTGCTCCTCGGCTGCATCACCCCCCTCACCTCCTATGCGGTGCTCCGCGGCCTCGGCCGGTTCTCCGTTTCCGACTCCGCCGGCATCGCGGCCCATTACGGCTCCGTCTCCGCGGTCACGTTTATCGCCGCGATCACCTTCGTGAAGGGACGCGGGCTCGAGCCGGAGGGCTACATGTCGACCCTGCTGGCCCTGCTCGAGAGCCCCGGGATTCACATCGCCCTCGCGATCGGCGCGGTGAAGGCCGGTACGTCCGGCCGGGCGACGAAGGAGGTGCTCCGCGAGGTCCTCACCGGCCGGACCATGGTCCTCCTGGTCGGCGGCCTCATCGTGGGCTTCCTGATCGGCCCCAAGAACTGGGAGAAGATCCAGCCGTTCTACGACCCCCAGGGTGCCGTGTTCCGCGGCGCGCTCTGTCTCTTCATGCTGGAGATGGGCGTCCTGGCGGGCGCGCG
The DNA here is from genome assembly GCA_043751835.1 of Gemmatimonadota bacterium. Lineage (GTDB taxonomy): Bacteria > Gemmatimonadota > Gemmatimonadetes > Gemmatimonadales > GWC2-71-9 > SHZU01. The sequence continues at coordinate 6,277 of JAYUZK010000042.1, forward strand.
GCTCGGGGACCTGAGGAAGGTGGGGCCGTTCCTCCTCGGCTTCGCGATCGCGGTCCCGCTGGTGCACGGGGCCCTCGGGGCCTGGCTCGGTACCATGGCCGGCCTCTCGCCGGCCGGTGCCACGGTTCTCGCGGCGATGGCGGCCAGCGCGTCCTACATCGCGGCCCCGCCCGCCGTCCGGGTCACCTTGCCGGACGCGAACCCGACCCTGTATCTCACCTCCGCGCTCGCGATTACGTTCCCATTCAACGTGCTGGCGGGGATCCCGATCTACTACGCGATCGCCGCCCGGCTGGGAAATTGAGACCCATGCAGATCGTTCCGCTCAAGCTGGTCACGATCGTCGCCGAGCCGGTGCTCGAGCACCGGATCACCGACGCCCTCCGCTCCCTCGGCGCGACCGGCTTCACCATCACCGAATCCCGCGGCGAGGGCTCCCGCGGGATGCGCGCCAGCGACATTCCCGGCGCCGGCGTGCGGATCGAGGCGGTCGTCTCCGCCCCGGCCGCCGACCGGATCATCGACCACGTGGCGGAGAGGTATTTCCGGAGCTACGCCGTGATCGCGTGGGTGACGGAGGTCAGCGTGGTGCGCGGGGAGAAGTACGTGGGCGGGCCGCCGGACCGGCCGGTGGACCGATCGTGAACCCGCCCGGACCCGCCGCGGAAGCCGGGGGTCAGGCTGTGAATCGCGATCGGCCGCTGGACGGGTGACGGATGTCGCCATCGTCGTCCACGCCCCCGACGCCACCCCGGATGAATACGCCAGGCCCTCGGCCGCGAGTGGACCAGCCGCCGGTACCCATTCCGCCCCGCTGGAGTCCATCGCCGCCGCCCTAGGGTCGGGGCCGATTCGGCGGGCGGGCCGGAGGCAACGAGGATCTCGATCGGCTCGGGCGCATCCTTGAAATCGTGGCTGGCTTCGATCAACGGGCTCGTGGCGGACGCGGCGGCCGCCAGCAGGGCGCCGGCGCCTCGGCGTGAGCCAGCCGACCATCAGCGCCCAGCTCCGCGAGCTCCGGCGGACCCTCGGTGAGCCGCTCGTCGAGCGGAAAGGGCGCGGACTCGTGCTGGCCGAGATGGAACAACTCGCCGCCCGCTACGTTGTTGAAGGCCGGGACGATCGTGGATGCCACGATCATCGCCGCCCCGAGCTCGACGAAGAATGCGACGCAGTCGCGGAGCCCCGAGATGCGCCAGACCCGGAAGGGCCCGATGTGGCAACTGGGCTCCCCCCTCCCGATCCCCGTCGGGTAGCCCCAGATTACCACCATGGTTTCTCGATCATTCCCGCTGCCGGCCTCACTCATCGCCCAGATCGCAAGCCGGGTCGGGGAGGAGCGAATGGAATGGTATGCCATGTCGCCCGCGGCCCGGTGGGCCGCGACTGGCGCGTTGTGGGCCAACTTCCTCGCGCTGGGAGGCTCCCTTGATCCCGACCCCGATCCAACGCGCGCTGGCAACTCTTCGCGAGTTCGAGGTTCCGACACTCCTGATCGGCGGCCAGGCATGCATCCTGTACGGGGGGGCGGAGTTTAGCCGCGACCTCGACCTCATGCTCGCCGCCGACCCTTCGGCCTTGCCGAGCCTGGAACGAGCCCTGGCGGCGCTGGAGGCAGACCTTGTCGCGGTGCCGCCACTGAACGCCGACTTGCTTGAGCGAGGACACGCCGTCCACTTCCGGTGCCGCCGTCTCGATGTGGCTGGACTCCGGCTCGACATCATGACCCGGCCACCTCGTTTGCCGGAGATCGACGCGGTGTGGTGCCGCCGGATCGTCCTCGCGCTCGACCTGGGCCCGGTCGCGGTCGTAGCCCTCGAGGACCTGATCGCCACCAAGAAGACGCAACGCGACAAAGACTGGGCCACGATCGGTGAGCTGGTCGAGGCTGACATCGTCGCTCACGGCGCGGGCCCGGAGCCCGGCCGGATCGGGCTTTGGCTCCGCGAGGCGCGCGAGCCGGACACGTTGATCGAGCTCGCCGCGCACTATCCGGAGCACGCCAAAGCTGCGGTGGCAGGGCGCCCGCTTCTTCAGACGGCCCTCGATCCGGACCGGGCCTCGCTCGAGCTCGAGTTGGCTCGGGAGCAGATCCGCGGCAAGCAGGCCGATCGGGAGTACTGGGCACCGCTTCGCGCCGAACTGGAACAGATCCGCCATCATCAACGCCGCTCCGGTAGTTCGTGACCGAGCAGGGCCGCCGAACGCCGAACCATCGCGCGGCTCACCTCACCGGCCCGGATCCAGGCCTTCCTGGACGAGATCCCCTCCGTCGGCGAAGAGCGGTACCGCTCGCCCCTCACCTTTCTCCGCGAACGCGGCCGACGGCGCCCTCTTGGCGGCCATGGCCCTCCGCCGACTCGGCCATCGGGGGGTCCTCGTCGACCTCCTGCCTAACGACCGAGACGACGACCACCTGATTGCGATCTACCGCCGCGGACGCCACCTCGGGGCGCTCGCCAAATCGAACTATGCCGGCTCCGATCGAGAGAACCGGTCTACCGGAACGTCCGCGAACTGGTGATGTCCTATTTCGAGGGCCACTTCAACCCGCTCGGCGAACGGACTTTGAGGGCCTACGCCCACCCCCTCGACTTGGGCCGATTCGACGCGTTGGGCTGGATCTGGGACGATCCCGGCCTCGATGAGATCGGAGACGCCCTGAACGACCGACGGT
>JAYUZK010000043.1:0-5560 GCA_043751835.1 Gemmatimonadota bacterium
TGATCCCGCTTCACTCCGCCATGCATCTTGAGCGCCCGCACGGTCGCGACGATGACGGCCGCCTCCGGGTTCAGGCCGCCGAACCGGCATTTGATGTCGAAGAATTTCTCAGCCCCGAGGTCCGCGCCGAACCCCGCTTCAGTCATCACGATGTCGCCGAGGGACAGGCCCAGCCGGGTCGCGACGAGGGAGTTGCAACCGTGGGCGATGTTGCCGAACGGGCCGCCGTGCACCAGGGCCGGACCACCTTCGAGAGTCTGGACCAGGTTCGGTATGATCGCGTCCTTCAGCAGGAGCGTCATGGCGCCGGAGGCCTTGAGGTCGGCGGCGGTCACCGGTTTCTTGTCCCGAGTGAGGCCGACGATAATCCGCGCGAGCCGGGCCTCGAGATCCTGCAGATCGGCCGCCAGGCAGAGGATCGCCATCACCTCGCTGCCGGGCACGATGACGAACCGCTCCTCGCGCGAGGGGCCGCCGTTCAACCCGCCCAGGCCCACGACGATCTGGCGGAGGGCCCGGTCGTTCATGTCGATCGTCCGGGGCCAGGTGATTCGGCGGGTGTCGAGCCCGAGCGCGTTCCCGTGGTGGATGTGGTTGTCCAGCATTGCCGAGAGGAGGTTATGCGCGGACGTGATGGCGTGAAAATCCCCGGTGAAGTGGAGATTGATCTCGTCCATCGGCACGACCTGGGCATAGCCGCCGCCCGCCGCCCCGCCCTTGACCCCGAACACCGGGCCTAACGATGGCTCGCGGATGCAGACAACCACCTTCTTGCCCAGACGGCGGAGCGCCTGGCTCACCCCGACCGTGACGGTCGACTTGCCTTCGCCGGCGGGCGTGGGACTGATCCCGGTCACCAGCACCAGCCGGCCCATCGGCGTCCGTGATTTGATCGCTTCGGGGGTGATCTTGGCCTTGTTCCGCCCATAGGGCAGGATCTCGTCGGGGCCGAGGCCCAACTCGGCGGCCACATCGGCGATGGGGCGGAGCCGGGCCGCCTGGGCGATGTCGATGTCGGAAGGCACAGCAGTCACGAACGGACCTCCAGAGTGTCAGTCGATCTTGAGACGGTTACCGAACACGCGGACGGCGTTGGTCGTCGTCCACTCAACGATCCGGTCGAACGGGACGTCCATCACGGCGGCGAGCCGAACCGCCGTCTGCACCACGAACGAGGGCTCGTTCCGCTTCCCCCGGTTCGGAACCGGGGCGAGATAGGGTGCGTCGGTCTCCACCAGCAGTCGATCGGGTGGCACCGTCCGCACCTCGTTGTCGAGGCCCCAGGACTTGAAGGTGATCATCCCGGAAAGCGAGATGTAGTGGCCGAGATCCACCGCGGTCCGAAGCAGTCCGGGCCCGCTCGAAAACGAGTGCATCACCGCGGTGACGCCGGGATGATTGCGAAGAATGGCGGCCACGTCGTCATCGGCCTCCCGGGCGTGAATCACGACCGGCTTCCCCGCCGCCCGGGCAACCTCGAGCTGGCCTTCGAACGCGGCGCGCTGCTGGTCCCGGGGCGAGTGATCGTAGTGATAGTCGAGTCCCATCTCACCCGCCGCCACCACGGCCGGATCGGTCAACGCCCCGGCCAGCCACTCGGCCACCTCGGGCGACCAGCGTTTGCCCTCGTGAGGGTGGAGCCCGGCCGTCAGGGACAGGCAGGCGTGCCGCGCCACGATCGGCCGGGCCCGCTCGAACGTTTCCGGCGTCTCACCAATCACGATGGCGTGCCCGACTCCCGCCGGGCCCAGACGCGACACCACCTCGTTGACGTCGGCTTCGAAGGCCGCGTCGGCGAGGTGGCAGTGGGTGTCGACAAGCAGCGGCACGGGCGTACGCCGATCCGAAACTCCCTACACCGGCTGCGGCCGACGTGCCGCGGCGGTCGCTTGCGTCGCCCGGGCACCGACCACCGCGCCGACCTTGGGCGGCCACCGGGTTTCGATCCAGAGCAGCACCGGCGCGGCAATGAAGATCGACGAGAAGGTGCCGGTGAACACGCCGAAGAACATCACCAGCGAGAACGGCCGGATCACCTCGCCGCCGAAGATCGCCAAGGCCAGCAACGTCGACAACGTGGTGCCGTGGGTCAGGATACTCCGCGGCAGCGTCTCGTTGATCGAGCGGTTGAGGATCGAAATGAGAGTGTCCCGCCGGTGCTTGTGGAGATTCTCGCGCACCCGGTCGAAGATGATGATCGTATCATTGAGCGAGTATCCGACCATTGTCAGGAACGCCGCCACCACCACGAGGCTCACCTCGAGCCGCATGGCCGCCACGAAGGCGATCGTGGTCAGCACGTCGTGCGCCGTGGCGACGATGGCCGCCAGGCCGAACCGCCACTCGAACCGGTAGGCCAGATAGGCCAGCACCGCGAAGAACGACAGGAAAATGGCCAGGAACGCCTGGGTCCTGAGCTCGCCGCCGACCTTGGGGCCGACCGCCTCGGTCCGGACGATCTGGAACTTGCCCTCGCCCACCACCTTGGCGAGCGCGCCGGACACGGCGGTTGACGCCGCCTGAGTGTCGTTGGCGTCCTTCTGCTGGTCGACGTTGCGGGCCCGGATCACGAACTCGCCGGCACCGCCATAGCTCTGGATTTCCGCGCCCTTGATTCCCTGGCCGTCGAGCCCGGTCCGCAGTTGGTCGTCGGTGATCTTGGCGTCGGTCTTGATCTGGAGGAGCGTCCCGCCGGTGAACTCGACGCTGTACTGGATGCCTGGTTTGATCAGGAGGACCGCGCCGACGACCAGGATCGCGGCGGTGATGCCATAGGCATACTTCCGAACGCTGATGAAGTCGTAGGCCGCGTCCTTGAACCAGCGGATCGAGCCGACCGAGATCGTGGTAGCATCGGGATTCCGCCGGAGCCACAATATGTAGAAGGTTCGGGTTACGAAGATCGATGTGACCATCGAGGCGAAGATGCCGATAATCAGGGTCACCGCAAAACCCTTGACCGGACCGGTGCCGAACTGGAACAGGAACAGCGCGGTGAGGACCGTACTGAGGTTCGAGTCGACGATGGCCGGCATCGCGTGGCGGAAGCCCTCGTCGAGCGCGAGCCGCACGGTCTTCCCGAGGGCCAGCTCTTCGCGGATCCGCTCGAAGATCAGCACGTTGGCGTCCACCGCAATGCCGATCGACAGGATGAAGCCGGCCAGGCCGGGCAGCGTGAGCGTCGCCTCGAAGATCGACAGGGTGCCCATGGTGAAGAGGGCGTACAGGATCAACGACGCGACCGCGAGCGCACCGCTCGCGGCGTAGTAGCCGACCATGATCAGGATGACCAGCGCCGTCCCGACGATCCCCGCCACGACCCCGCCCCTGATCGAATCCCGACCGAGACTCGGGCCCACCACTCGCCGCTCCACGATCTTGAGCGGCGTTGGGAGCGCGCCGGCTCGGAGGGTGAGGGCCAGATCCTGGGCATCCTGGAGCGACCGTCCGCCGAGCTGAATCCGGCCCTGGCGATCGATCCGGCTCTGGATCACCGGCGGCCGGCCCTGCACCATGTTGTCGAGGAGAATCGCCATGTAGTCGCCCACGTGCCGGCCAGTCTCCTGGCCAAACTTCCGGCCGCCCTGCCGGTCGAGCTCGAAATTGACCTCCGAGCCGCTGGTGAGCGGGTCGACCTGCGCCGTGGCGTTGACCAGACTCGAGCCGGTCACGATCGGCTTGTCGTCGAGCGCGTAGAGCAGGCGGAACTGCTCCACGCCGACGCTCACCGGCTGGGCCGACCAGCGGAACTCCACGCCCCGGGGCCAGAGCCGCCGAACCTGCGGGATGTGAAGCAGACTGTCCACCCGCTTGTAGGCCGCTTCCTTGACCGCGTACTCGCCTGCCATGGCCTGGACTCCGGCCGCGTTGGCCGGCTGGATCAGCGAGGCGAGGATGCCGTTGGTGATCGTGGAATCGGCCTCGGCGGCCTTCTTGGTGGAATCACCCGCCAGGAGCTGCTGGACCGCGTTTTTGGCGGCCCCCGTCGCGACCTTGGCCGTCACGCCGAGATCCCGGAGGGCCCGGTCCATGGAGGGAATCGCCTTGTCGAGCGCCTGGCTCTTGTCGGCGATCCGAAACTCGAGGAACGCGCTCCGCTTGACGATTTCGATGGCCCGCTCGGGGTCTTTGAGGCCTGGGAGCTCCACCACGATCCGCTCGTTCCCGACTTTCTGGAGCAGCGGTTCCAGGACGCCGAACTGGTCGATCCGCTTCCGGAGCACGGTCAGGGCGAGGTCGAGATCCTTGGACGGATCGGCCGACTTCCGCTCCGACTGGTCGAGTTCCAGTCCGAGGTGCATCCCCCCCTGGAGGTCGAGACCGAGATTGACGATTGAGCCCTGGTGATCGGGTCGGGTGGTCTTCCGCTTGTTGTTCCAGAGGAAGAAGCCGGACGCGACGATCAGGATCGCGATAACGATGAATCGATTGCGAAGATTGGTGAACATCGTCCCGGCACTCTGTTAAAGGTCGCCAGTTCGGCCGAGCGCGGCCCGCGCCGCCACTCGATCCTGCCCGAGCTGGTCCCGCAACGCCTCCAGCGATTCGAACCGCTGGATCTCCCGCAGCGGGGCGACCCATTCGATCCGGATCTCCCGCCCGTACAACTCACCCTCGAAATCGAACAGATGGGCCTCGAGCAATCGACGCGGATCGCCAACCGTCGGCCGGGCGCCCTGGTTCAGCATCCCTCCCGCGACCCCACCGCCCCACTCGACCCGCACCGCATAGACACCGTCGGGCGGAAGCAGCTTTCCTTCCGGGGGCACGACATTCGCCGTCGGGACCCCGATCGTCCGCCCCCGCCGCGCACCCTGCTCGACCGTGCCCGACACCCGATACGGCCGTCCGAGGCCCCGAGCCGCCGCGATAAAATCCCGCCGCCCGACCGCCTCACGGATAGCGCTGCTCGACACGTGCGCACCATCCACCACCACGGGCCCTACGATATCAACGGTGAAGCCCAGCTGGCGCCCCGCGGCTTCGAGCATGGCCCGGTCGCCGGTGCGACCTCGGCCGAAACCATGGTCATGGCCAATCACCAGGTCCCGCGCCTGGCACCGATCGACCAGAATCTCCCTGACAAACCGCTCCGGAGGCATTGCCGCGAGGGCTCGGTCGAACCGGAGCACCACCTGGTAGTCGAGCTCCGTCTCCGCCAACGCCGCCGACCGCTCCGCGGCGGTGGTGAGGCGGAGCGGCGCCTCGGCCAGCCTCACCACCGCAAGGGGATGGGGCTCGAACGTGACCAAAACGCTCGCCAGGCCCCCAGCCTTCGCTCGCCGAACCGTCTCCGCCACGACGGCCTGGTGTCCGCGGTGGACCCCATCGAAGGTCCCGACCGTCACCACGGCGCCGTTCGGGAGCCTCGGCAGGGTGGTCATGCCGCCGCCAGCACCACCACCGGCTGCCACCGTCCGTCCCGCGCTTCGGCGACCGCGACCAGATCGCCGCCGTGGACCAGCGCCACCCGGCCCGGCCCGGCCACGCCCACCCGCTGTCCCCGACGAAGCTGCTCGGCTTCCTCGGCCGTGACCTCGACCCGTTCGAAGGGGAGGAG
>JAYUZK010000044.1:0-5220 GCA_043751835.1 Gemmatimonadota bacterium
GCACTGTCACTTGTCCACATCCGATCTAAGACGCAACGGCATCTATAACTAGTATTTCGTCGGTACCGCCGAGAGCCCAAGCATCAGCCGAGCCTCGGACGGGGTCGCCACACCACGGTTGAGTTCGTTGGCAAGGCGGGCGGCCCGCTCGACCAGCTGAGCGTTGCTCTTGGCCTTCTCGCCCCGCTTGTAGTAGACGTTGTCCTCGAGCCCGACCCGAACGTGGCCGCCGAGCAGCATGGCGAAGGTGGTCATCGGGAGCTGATGGGGCCCAATGCCGGACGTGAGCCAGAGAGTGTTCTCGGGCATCTCCCGCACCATGTGGACGACGTTCTCGAAGGTCGGCCAGCTGGACGTCTGGTAGCCCATCACCGTCTGGATCCAGTATGGCGCCTCGACCACACCGTTCTTGATCAGGTCCCACATCACCCACGGCCCGCCCGAGTGGTAGGTCTCCATCTCCGGCTTGATGCCGTACTTCTTCATCTCGCTCGCGAACCGGTTTACCAGCCCGTAGGTGAACGGGAGGCATTCGTCGAACTCCTGCTCCTCCCGCGGGAACGGGAGCGGTGCCTTCCGGGCCGCGATCTTGAACTTGCTCATGTCGGGCGTCAGGTTGAGCGACGCCACCTCCGGCCGGGCCGGAAGACACTGGAGCCGTTCATCCATCGTCATGTCCGGGCCGCCGCCGGTGGTGTTGTTGATGATGATGTCGGGACAGCGCGCCCTGATCTTCTTGTTGACCTCGTGCCAGACCTCGGTGGTTGTCGCCGGCCTGGTGTAGTTCTTCGGATCGCGAGCGTGGACGTGTACCATGGTGGCGCCCGCCTGATAGGCGCCATGGACAGAGTCGGCGATCTCGTCCGCGGTTTCGGGAAGGTTGTCATTGGCTTCCTTGCCCTGCACCCCGCCGTTGCACGAACATACGATGATCACCGGGGGCATCTTGCCGACCCGTTCCATGTACTCGTGCGCGTCGGCGTAACGCCACAGATAGTCGAATTTTCCGGCCATTAAGGATCGTCCTGGAGAACGAGGGTTGATGTCAGCGCTTGTTCGGAAGCGGATCCTCGGCCTTGAGCCGCCGGATCTTCCCCACCATGCGGTCGCGCCAGGCACGCTGGGCCTGGTGCGATGAGGTGATCATCTTGTCGGTCTGTTTTCCGAGGCGGGCCACCAGATCGTCGTCGAGCCTGACGTCGGTCTTGAGGTCGCCCCACAGGGCGTGATACGAGTCCCGGAACCGGGTGAAGTACTCGGCCGCACCGTGGTCCGCATTGGTATTGGCGACGCCGTAGGGGCCGAGCAGCGCCCACCGGAGACCGATCCCGTCGCGAACCGCGTCATCGACAGCCTGGACATCGCAGACCCCGCTGCGGACCAGATCGATCGCCTCGCGAATCAGGGCGGACTGGAGCCGGTTGGCAACGAAGCCGGTGGTGAACCGGTACATCAGAATCGGGCTCTGGCCCAGATCCGCCATGAACTTGATGGTCCGCTTCACGACTTTGGGATCGGTCGCGGCCCCGCCCAGGATCTCCACCGCCGGCACCACGTGGGGTGGGTTGATGGGATGGGCCACGATGCAGCGATGGGCCCCGGGAACCCCAGCCGCGATTTCCGTCATGTCGATCGCGGACGTGCTGCTCCCGATGATCGCCTTGGGGCCGGCACACCGGTCGATCTCGTGGTAGAGGGCATTCTTGGCGGCAAGGTTCTCGGGGCCGCTCTCCTGCACGTATCCCGCGCCGGCCACCGCCTCCTCAACCGACTCCGCCACCCGGACCCGCTCCCACCGGGCCTTGGCTTCCTTCTTCTTGATCTCGCCCCGCTCGCGGAGGGCCTTGAGGTCGGCCTTGAACCAGGCCATGGCTCGCACCACCTGATCGGAATTCGGATCGAACACGGCGACCAAGCAGCCCGCCCGGGCAAACACCTGAATCCAGCTCCGACCGATGACGCCGGCGCCGATGACCGCAACCGAGGAAATATTGGGGTTCTTCATGGCAAGACAGCGAGCCTGGGACGCGGGGTCGACATCGGGATACAGGGCTGGATCCAATGTACCGCAGCCCGGACCGGGACACTACTGCGTCTACTGGGCCAAACAAACGGGGGCGCGGGCGAGTACCAATCTCGCCCGCGCATCCATCATTAAGCCGTCGGGAACCGCCCGTGAAGAATTCGTTGCTCTGGCCTCAGGGAAGCCAGCGGAGATCGGCCCCGACCGGCGCGTTCTTCGCGACATGCCGCGCCATGATCTTGAGCAGATCGGCGTTGGACCACGGCTGCCAGCCATGGCCCTTCATCGGCCGCCCGTAGCCGAACTCGCCCGCATAGTACGGGCTGGTCGTCCCCTCGAGGAACTCCTCCATCAAATAGACCGATGGGGCCAGATAGAACTGGTCCATCTCACCGGTGTAGACATGAATCTTCCCGACCAGCGACGCCCCGATCCTCGGCCACTCCCGCGCCAGATACGCCCGCAGGTCGTAGCCCCGGTCTCGCATCGAGAACGCGACCTCCCGGTCGATCACGCCGGTGGCCATGTTCCAGAGCCGGCGCGGATAGCCGTCGGCATCCATCGGTCCGTAGGCGGCGTTCCAGGCGTCGATCTGGCCGGCCGACCGGCCTCGGGTCCCCTGGGCCTCTTCCATTCGAGAGAGTTCGCGAACGTTGCCCATCGCCTGGCCCATCGTGTTCATCTGGAACGGCCGCTCCGGCGAGCCGAACGGGGCGTTCGGAACATGGAAGGCGCTGGTGTCTTCGTAGATGTTGATCAGCTGGTAGCGCCGGAAATCCACGGGGTCCGGATAGAGCGTCCAGGTTCCCCCATAGAACTCCGGATACTGGGCTTGGAGCGCGAGCGAGATCCATCCGCCGGTCGAGCCGCCGGTCATGACCCTGGCGTAGGGCGCGGCGATGATCCGGAAGGTCTTTTCCAGATACGGAATCAGCTCCTGATGGATCGCATCCCCGTAGGGTCCGTTGTTGGCCGAGTTGATGGCGTAGGAATCGTCGAAAAACGGGGTGGGATGCTGCAGCTTCACGGCGATGAACCGCGGGAAGTCATCTCCCATCCACGCCGTGCCGAAGGCGTAGCCGCTCTCCCGCTTCCCCCCCGCCTCCCGCTCTAGATTGGCGAACATCTTCGGGCCGGTCTCGTCGGGCGCCATCAGCGTGAAGCCGAACGGCGCCTCGAGGCTGAAGTGATCCTCGTGGTAGGCGACCGGATACTTGAGGTCGGGATGCTCCTGGTAGCCTTTCGGGAGGAGAATGGTCGCGCCGAGGTAGATCGGCTGGCCCCACCATTTGGTCAGGATGTCACTCTTGATCTTGATCCGCTTGACCCACTTGTCGTCGGCCGGGACCTGGATCGGCGGCACCACCTGGTCCAGCACCAACCGGGTCAGGCTCGGCCGGCGGGGATCGAGATGCACCCGGACGCTCTTGCTGTAGAGGTTGCCGGGCGCAAACGCCCAGCGCTGACCTTCCCATTGGTCCATGTGAGCCCAGACCGTGTGGCCGTCGGCCCGGGGAAAGCGGGTGTAGACATTGACGATGGCCTGGATCCAGTAATCCCCGGCCGGCAGACGGTCAAGGCTCGGATACGGGAACCCGATCGCCGAGCGGTCCACCACGACGGGCCGGCCGGCGGCGAGCTGGTCGATGTCCGCCGCGAAGAACGGCACCCGGGCGTCGCGCTGCCGGGCCGAGTTGTAGGCGGCGATCCGCGGCTCCTGATCGTTGCCCGGCGCGATCGCCACGAAGACCCGTCCCGTGAGCGCCTCCCCCCGCACCGACGCCGGCACCGACACCGCGAACCTGATCCCCGCCGGCGCCTGGCCCCGTAAGGGCGGGCATCCGCCCGCCCCACCGACGACCACCCCCACCACGATCCCCACCGTCACCATCCGCGCTCGGCTGCTCACCGCTGTTCCTCCCCGGGCTGGTAGGCCCGCTCGAGATGCGCCTTAATGTCGTCCATCTTGCCCCGTCGATCCAATTCGAAGGCCTTGAGGAACGTGTCCATGCCGGCTCCCGATTCCCCTCCCACCTCAGCTGATCGGGCCAGCCCGGCGATGTAGGCCGGTTCGGTTTCCTGGAACCGATCCTCGGCCCGGGCGTACGCCATCCCGAACATCGTTTCCGCATCGGTATGGCCGTGGACGTGCGGCACGCCGTAGGTGTCCCGATAGATCGTCACCTGGGCGGCGGCCCGCTTCCACCGCCTCATCTCGGCCCGGCTGGGTTGGGTCTGGGCACCCGCGAGCGAGGGAAGCAGGCACGCGGCCACGGCCAGTCGTCGCATCGCCGCCGCCACTGGGAAGTGTCTCACGCCTGGTCGAGCCTCAGCATCGTTTGCAGCAGCACGTTGGCGCCATTGACGACGTCCTCGGGCCGGGTGAATTCGCGCGGACTGTGACTGATGCCGCCGATCGACGGCACGAAAATCATCCCCATCGGCCCGATCCGGGCCACGTCCTGGGCGTCGTGCCCCGCCCCGCTCGGCATCGGGCGAGTGGTGAACCCGAGCGCCTTCGCCGACTGGTCGATGACGCCGCGAACCCGGGGATCGGACAGGGCGGCGATGCTGGTCGGTCGAGGCGCCGCCATCCAAGTCGTGCCGTACTTCGCCATGATCTGATCACCGGCCGAGAGGACCTCGGTACCGAGGGACTCGAGCACGTCCATCGACAGGTCGCGGATTTCGAGCGAGAGGGTGACTTCGCCAGGAATCACGTTGGACGCGCCCGGCTTGACCTGCATCCGACCGATCGTCCCGACCTGACGGCCGGGCCGACTCCGGACGATCCGGTCGAGCGTCAGCACAAGATCGGAGGCGGCCAGGAGGGCGTTCTTCCGTTCGCCCATCGGCGTAGTGCCGGCGTGATTGGCAAAGCCGGTGATGGTGACGTCCCAGGAGCGGATCCCGACGATGCCCTCGACCACCCCGATGTTGATTCCGGTCTTGTCGAGGTTCCCGCCCTGCTCGATGTGGAGCTCGACGTACCCGGCGATGCTCCCCGCCTCGTGCCGGTACCCGGCCATGGCCGCAGGGTCGCCCCCGACCTTCCGGATCTTGTCGGCGAGCAGTATCCCGTCGCGTGGGTCGGGCTTGCTCAACTCGTCCGCCGAAACGTGACCGATGAAACCGCGGCTCCCAGTGAGCCCGTTCTCTTCGTCGGCCCAGAGAGTCACCCAAAGCGGGTGGCGGTT
>JAYUZK010000045.1:0-2636 GCA_043751835.1 Gemmatimonadota bacterium
CGCGAACTCGTTCTCCATATAGACATTCATGCCCTCGATGATCGAGACCACCGCGATCAGGAAGGTGACGCCGATCAGGACGCCCAGCAGCGAAAAGAAGCTCTTGAGTTTCTGGGTCCGGATCGTCTCGAGCGCCATCCGGATTGCTTCGAGGAGCGGCATCCCGGCGCCCATCAACTGACGGCGCGGGTCCGGCCCTGCGGTGGGAGAGCATCACGCCCTTGGACCTCCCGGTGGTGCCGCCGGTATAGAAGATCCCGTAGAGATCCTCGCCGCCGTACCCCAACCGGGGGGCGACCGCGCCGCCCAAAGTCGCCGGGAGCAGCGGGTGGCTCATCTCGTCCACGATCAGCGTGCCGCTCTCGGAGTCGCTCTTCAGGGTCCAAATGGCGACCCGATTCCCCGGCCCCACGCCGAGGGCGCGGAGCCCGCCCGCGAGGGCCCTGACCCGCGCGGCCACCTCCGCCCAAGGCGCGCTGGCGCCTCTGGTACAGCGTGGCGATGCCGTCTGGCTTCTGCTTGACTGCTGCCGTGAGGCTCGCGGTAACGTGTTCCATGCGGTGAAGGAAAGTCCACTCCGAGGGACGATCCCGCAAGGAGCAGCTCCCGAAGCCCGGTCCTGGCGCTCGTTAGTTCGCCCGGCCCTCGTCGGGCAGACATTTCACGGCACGATGACGCTACTGCTCGCGGAGCCTGGCCAGCTGCAACACCGCCCCTAACGACTCGAACCCGGCCTCCGCCTCGGCCCGGTAGCGGTCGGCGTCGGCCTCCCGCCCGAGCCGGCGCGCCGCTCGAGCGGCCGCCGCCGCGCACTCGGCCCCAAGCAACGGCTGCCGGCATCGCTCCGCCACTACCACCCCGGCCAGCGCGGCATCCAGAGCCGCCAGGGGCTCACCCAGCCGGAGCGCCCGTTCGGCCCGGACCCGGTAGACCTCGCCCACCCCGACCTCGTCACCCGCCGCACTCGCCAGTTCCAAGCTCCGGTTGAGCAGCCGCTCGGCCACCGCGAACTCGCCCGCCTCGATCGTGGTTTCGGCCCGGCTCGCGAAGACCAGCGCCAGGAGCGTCGGATCGCCCACCATCTCGGCGTGGCGGACCGCGTCTTCGCCCAGATTCGCCGCGGTGGCCAGGTCGCCGGCCCACCGAAAGGTGAAGGCCAGGTTGGCGAGGATCCCGGCGATCTCCCGCCGGTCGGCCAACCGCTGATAGGCCGCCAACGACTCCCGATAGAGCCCGCGGGCCATCAGGACCTCGCCGCGAAGATGGAACCCGGACCCGAGATTGTTGCTGGCGCGGGCCACCGTCAGGGTATCGCCAGTGGCCCGGCCCAGATCGAGCGCGGTCCGCCAATGGGCGATCGCCGGGTCGATCTGGCCCCGGGCAAAGGCGATGGCGCCCAGCAGGTTCTCCGACCGGACCTGGCCGTCGTCGTCGGCCCGAAGCCGGCACAGGGCCAACGCCCCGAGTGCCAATTCCTGGCCTTGCTCCAGACGGCCAAGCCGAGTGGCCGCAGCGCCCACCGTGAGCAAGAGAATCGGTTCGGTTCGCTCGACCGCGCCCTCTCGCTCGGCAAATTGGTCCAAGACCTCCTGGTAGCGCCCCTGCGCGAGGAGCGCCCGAAGGGCTTGAAGCAGGTCAGCGGCCGGACCGGGCATCATCGGAGTGCGGGCTCGTCAGTAGGCGATGTAGTAGCGACTGAAGGACACCAAGTCGGCCTTGAGCTCCTTGAGCCCGTCGGTCTTGGCCGTGCCGATCTTGACCAGCGGGTCGCCGGGCTTTTCCTGCCGCCAGAGCGAGAGCTTCTGTTCGATCTTGTCGTCCTCGGCGTCCTTCTTGCCATCGCCGTTGAGATCACCGCCGGTCGCGTCATACTCGATTCGCAATTCGGCCGGATCCGACGCATCGAAACGAATCCCCGAGGGCGTAAGCTCGACGCCCAGCTCGAGCGGGTTGACCACCTTCATGACGATCAGGACCGAGTCGTTCGGCCCGTAGGGCGTGCCATCGGGACGGGCCGCGAGGCTCCGTTGCCGAATCCGAATCCGGGCGAACTTCTCCCCCCGACCGCCGGCGGCCGTCTTGAAATAGATGAACCCCTCGTCGTCGCGATCGACCCTGGCGTAGAACGCCACCGAGTCGTTGAAGAACGCGGCCGCGGCGCCGGGAATCTTGACGATAGTACTCGCCGGGTCGATCGGATCGGGGCCCGACGTGCACGCCGCGATCGCCAGAAGGGGGATCGCCAGTCGACGAAGTGTGAGGGTGCCCATGGTCGTCACTCCATTTCTCAGTCGGTGTCGCCTTCGAGAATTCGCTGAAGCCGCGGTCGCGAAATGCCGAGCCGGCGCGACGCCTCACTCTTGTTCCCGTCGGCGGCGGCGAGCGTTTCCAGCACCGCCGCGCGGATGATGGTGCCCAGCGGGGCCGGAAAGGGGAGCGGCCCGGCGGATTCCCGAATCGGACCCGCCACCAGGAGCTGGCCGATCTCGAGGCGGCCCGGCGGCGACAACACCAACGCCCGCTCGATCGCGTTCCGCAGCTCACGAATGTTGCCCGCCCAGGGATGGGCCTTGAGGGCGGCCCGGACCTCCGGGGTCAGCGCCGGGACCGCGAGACCATGCTGGGCGGCCAGCCGG
>JAYUZK010000046.1:0-2892 GCA_043751835.1 Gemmatimonadota bacterium
AGACGCCCATGCCGTCCTTCCTGCTGTCCCTGCCCCGTTTCGCCACGCTGGCTGCCGCGGCCGGGAGGTGGCCTGCTCTCCCGGCGACACCATCGGGCCAATCACCAACCCGGATCTGTCTCCGAACCGTGAAGGCCGCCGACCGGCCACGATTTCCGTCATGACCCGCAACATGTACATCGGCGCCGATGTCGATGTGGTGCTCGCGGCGATCGCGGGCGGCGACCCCTGCCCCCAGGACGAGAGACAGTTCCCGTCATGATCGAAGATCATGACCGCGTCCCGGCTCTGGTTGGCGATGAAGAACCTGCCTTGCTGGTCCTCGACCACCCCGTGGGTGTAGCCGAACCGTTTGCCGGCGGGCACCTTGGCCCAGTGGTGGTCCATCCGATAGACGTAGTCGCCGCTGCCGAGGAACATGGGAGCCTCGCGGTTCATGAAAACGGCGGCGGCCACGGCCGTGGTCGTCTCCAGAAAGTCCCGCCGGGACGGTGATTTACGCGGCATGGGCGTGACTCCTCCGGGGTAGGTGCCAAACCGGGCGAGAGCTCGAAAGCCCCCGCCCGGTCCTCCGCTGCCAATCGAACGTCAGGACACGAGCGGCAGTTTGCGAACCGGCTTGCCCGTGAGGGCGAACAACGCGTTCCCGACGGCCGGACCGATCGGCGGCGTGCCCGGCTCGCCAACGCCCGTTGGCTTCTCGGTGGACGGGACCAGGTGGACCTCGACCACCGGCATTTCCCTCTGACGGAGCACCCGGTACCTGTCGAAGTTGGTCGACACGACCTTGCCCTTGGCGATGTCGATCTTCCCATAGAGCGCCGCCCCGAGCCCGTAGGCAATGCCGCCCTCCATCTGGGCGCGGACCACGTCCGGATTGACCACAATGCCGCAATCGACCGCGCAGACCACCCGGTGGACCTTGGGCTTCCCGCCCTCGAGCGACACCTCCACCACCTCGGCCACATAAGTCCCGAAGGACTTGTGGACCGCGACACCCCGGGCACGGCCAGCCGGCAACTTGCTGCCCCAACCCGCTTTCTCAGCCGCCAGGTTCAGCACGCCGAGCCAGCGCGGCTCCTTGCCCAGCAGGCCCCGGCGGAACTCCACCGGGTCCTTGCCGGCCGCGTGCGCCAACTCATCGACGAACATCTCGACCGCAAAGGCCGTATGCGTGTTGCCGACCGACCGCCACCACTGCACCGGAATCCCGATCTCCGGTGTGTGGAGGTCCACGTACACGTTCCCGGCGACGTACGGCTGATCCGCGGCCCCTTCGAACGAGGACCCGTCCTTCCCGTCCTTCGGCGCCATCGGCGTGCCCATCATGACCGACTGACCGGCGATCCGATGGACCCAGGCCACCGGCACCCCGCTCTTGTCGAGCCCGCCCTTGATGTGATGCATGAACGCCGGACGAAAGTACCCCGAGGAGGTGTCGTCCTCACGGGTCCAGACCAGCTTGACCGGCGCGCGGCCCTCGATGGCCTTGGCGATCGAGGCGGCCTCGACCACGTAGTCGCTCTGGCCGTTGGCCCGCCGGCCGAAGCTCCCGCCGGAGTACAGCATGTTGATCTTGATCTGCTCGGGCTTCATCCCGAAGACCGCCGCGACCGCCATCTGGTCGAAGGTCTGGAACTGACAGGCGTACCAGAGCTCAGCCCCGTCCTTGTTCAGCTGGACGACGCAGTTGAGCGGTTCCATGGAAGCGTGGGCCAAGTACGGAAACTCGTACATTGCCTCGACGGTCTTGGCCGCGCCGGCGAGCGCCTTCGCCCCGTCGCCCTCTTTCCGGACCTCGACGCCGGCCTTGCCCGCCAACGCCCGAAGGTCAGCGGCCACGTCAGCCGAGCCCTTGGTGTTGGCCTTGGAGGTATCCCACTCGACCGTGAGCGCGTCCCGGCCCCGCTTGGCGGCCCAGAAGTGCTCCGCAAGGACGGCCACGCCGGACGGGATCTGCACTACGTCCTTCACACCGGGCACAGCCTTGGCCTTGGCCGCGTCGAACGACTTCACCTTGGCGCCGTAGAGCGGGGCGTGCGCCACCACCGCGGTCAGGAGCCCCGGGAGTTTGACGTCCTGGGTGTACTGCGCGGTGCCGGTGCTCTTTTCCTTGGCATCGATCCGCGGTACGCCCTTCTCCTTCCCGATGTAGCGGAAATCCTTCGGGTCCTTGAGCTGGGGCTTCTCCGGCGGAGCCAGTTTCGCCGCCGCCGCCACCAGCGTGCCATACTCGGCCCGTCGATTGGACTTGGCATGCACGACCACGCCGGGCTCGGTGGTCAGCTCGGTTTCGGCCACGCCCCACTGCCTGGCCGCCGCCGTCATCAGGACCGCCCGCGCGGCCGCGCCGGCCTTGCGATGCTGTTCCCACGAGTTGGCGATGGCGCTCGACCCGCCGGTGCCCTGCATCCCGAACAGCAGGTTGGCGTATTTCTTCGAGTCGGCGCCGGCGCCCTCCACCCGAACCTTGGCCCAGTCGGCGTCGAGTTCGTCCGCCACGATGGTGGCAAGGCCGGTGTAGCTGCCTTCGCCCATCTCGAGATGTTTGGAGATGATGGTGACGTTGCCACTGCCGTCGATCCGGATGAAGGCGTTAGGCTCGAACGTGCCGCCCCCGGCGCCCGCGCCGACCGCCGCGCCCTTGTCGGCCGGCTTGCAGCCGACCGCGACCAACAACCCGCCGCCCACGGCCACCGACACGCGAACGAAGTCGCGCCGGCTCCAGCCCGATTGAGTCTTAGGCATTGATCATCCCTTCTTCATGTCGGCGGCGCGGTGGATCGCGGCCCGGATCCGCTGATAGGTCCCGCAGCGGCAGATGTTCCCGTTCATGGCGGTATCGATGTCGGCGTCGGTCGGGTGGGGCTTGGCCTCGAGCAGCGCCACGGC
>JAYUZK010000047.1:0-6752 GCA_043751835.1 Gemmatimonadota bacterium
GAACCTCGCTCGGCACCATCACGCCCTTCTCGAGGATGGCCTGATGGCGTTTCTCGAAGTCGGCCTCCTGCACCGGGAGGAACTTGAGGGCACCGTACCGAATTTCGGCCGCGCGGGCCACGTCACCCGTCGCCTCGGCGTTTTCAAGTTCGGCCGTCTTTTCGGCAATGGCTTTGCGGGTGGCCTGGAGCCCGTCGGCCACTACCTTCTCTTCCTTCCAGCGGGCCAGGATCTGGGCCAGGTCGGCGTCAGCGGCCTTGATTTCCTTCTCCACGGGCGCGGCCTCCCCTTCGCCGCTGGCCTTGATGGCTTCGAGCTTGGTTTTGAGGCGAACCAAGGCCCGTTCCTTCTCGTCGATCAGGTTGGGCTTGGCTTCGCGCTGCATCCGGAGCCGAGCGGAGGCCTCGTCGAGCACGTCGAAGGCCTTGTCCGGAAAGAACCGGTCGCGAATGTGACGGCGGGCCAGCTTGACCGTGGCCTGGAGCGCTTCTTCGGTGATGGAAACACCGTGGTGCGCCTCGTATTTGCCCTTGACGCCCCGAAGCATGGCAAGGGTCATCTCGTCGTCCGGTTCGTTGCAGACGATCTTCTCGAACCGGCGAGCGAGGGCTCCGTCCTTCTCGATCGATTCGCGGTACTCATCGAACGTGGTGGCGCCGACACAGCGCAGTTCACCACGGGCCAGCGCGGGTTTGAGAATGTTGGCGGCGTCCATCCCGCCGGCGTTTCCGCCAGCGCCGACGAGAGTGTGGATTTCATCGAGGAAGAGGATCACGTCCGTCAGTTCGCGGACCTCGTCGGCGATCGCCTTGATCCGCTCCTCGAACTCGCCGCGGTACTTCGCCCCGGCCACGAGCCCGGTCAGATCGAGCGCCAGCAGGCGGCACCCCTTCAGCGACTCGGGCACATCTCCCGCGACGATCCGAAGCGCCAGGCCCTCGACCACGGCCGTCTTGCCGGTGCCGGGGTCGCCCACCAGCACCGGGTTGTTCTTGGTTTTCCGGAGGAGGGTCTGAATGACGTTCCGGGTTTCGCCATCCCGGCCGACCACCGGCATGATCTTGCCCTCACGGGCGGCGGCGGTGAGATCCCGGGTGAACTTGGCGAGGACGCTGCCGCCCTCGGCCCCCTTGGATTCCTCGGTCGGCTGCATCACCTCGGGCGAATTGAGCGCCGCAGCGAGCTTGTCCTCGGTCCACCCCGCGCTGCGGAGGGCGGGACCGAGGTTGGCCTGATCGGAGGAGACGGCGGCGAGGGCCACTTCCAGGGGGCCGATGGTGCGGGCACCCTTCTTGTCGGCCACCGCGGTGGCGCGGTCGAGGAGATCGCGAAGCGACCGCCCCGCGACCGGCTGGCGACCGGGATCGGCCTTGACCGCGTCGGCTCCGTCGGGCGTGGCCTCGATGGCGCGGTAGGCCGCCTCGGCGTTGAGCGCGAGCTTGGCCGCCGTCCGGCCTAACGCGCCCTTGGGATCGAGCAGGGCCAGCAGGAGGTGCTTGCCCTGGATGTAGGCATGCCCGGCTTTGGCGGCGACCCGCCGAGCCTCTTCCAAGGCGGCGGTCAAATCCATCGAGAGACGGTTGAGATCCATGGTTGTCAGCCCTGACCGGGTCGTTTAAGCGTGATCTTGGGCGTCGTAGGCGTCGAAACGGCCTGCGGCGGCGGGGCGATCGGTGGTGGCGGAGCAGCTTGGGGCATCGGCATGGCCGCGCCGGCGCCGGGACTCGCCATCCCGAGCCGGCGACGGAACAGGACCGCGCCGCGGATCGAGTGGCCGGGCTGGACCGTGACGTTGAGGCCGGAAATCGAGGTCACGTCCTGCGGAGTGTCGAAGTTGATGGCGAAGTTCCGCTGGCCTTCGACTTCGCACATGGCCTGCCGGGACATCGGAGGCCGCGGGCCACCGGTCGCGTTGACGCGGATGGTGACCGAGAGTTCCTGACCGACCGCCCACGGAATGCTCGCCTTGGGATCGCCGGTGAGCACTACCCGGTACTCGTGGCGGCCCGCCAGCTCGAGCTGACTGAAGACGAACGTCAGGAGGTCGCCATCGCGCTGCGGATGAGAGGGCGAGGTAACGGCCTCGTAGAAGTGCTCGCCATCGCGATCGAGGAGAAACTTGATCGACTCGATGGTCCGGTTGAGCCGGTAGTCGACGTACTTGCCGGCCAGGGCGTCCACCAACTTGCGGAGCCGCTCGAGGGTATCGGTGGCGCGGGCCACCAGCGGCCGGAGCTCCTCGCGCCGGTCGAGTTCCCTCTGGGTGGCGAGAATTCCCTGTTCCTGGTCGAGCAGATCGGTGTAGGACGCATCGACCTGGCCGAGGTCCTTGAAGAACTGGCGACTCGACGGGCTCAACGACAGGGCGAGCGCCACGATCCGGCTGGCCCGCTCGATCTGCTGGAAGAACCGGGTCGGCGCGATGGCCAGATCGGCGGTTTCGTAGGCGGCGGTCTCCAGGGCCAGGACCGCGCGCTCGATGAAGGCCCGGATTTCGAGATCGCTCCGGACGTCGACCCCGCGGGCGGCGGTCCGTTCAGCGTACCGGCCAGCCTTGTCGTGGACCAGCTGGTATTCGTTGACCAGGAACCGGGTCTCCGACTGGACCCTGGTGGCGGCGTTATGGAGCGCGCTGTGGGCCAGGAGGGAGGCGCAAGCCGGGATGTACTGGCCGTCGAGCTCGAAGCCCAGGGTTTCCGAAGCCCGCCGCAGTTTGGCCACGGCCAGCGACACGGGCGCCAGATCGGCGCTGATGCCGAGGCGGACGGTGTACCCGATCCGGGCAAAGGCGGCCTGATTGGGATTGGCGGCATCGCCGCCCACCGAATCGGGATCGGGTTCCTTCTCCGGCTGTCGGACCACATACACCAGGATATCGCTCACCCCGGCCAGGTCGCTGCGGTTGATGTCGGCGCGGATCGGGCGGGATTCGTCGACCTCGACCAACTCGCCGTTCGGGGTGATCCCGCGGGCCCGGCTCACGGTGACCCGAAGCTGGTCGCCATCGTTGAGCAGTTCGACCTTGGGGTCGAACTTGGCGAGGCCTTGGTCGACCGCGTCAAGCCGAACACCACCGCCGACGAGGCCGCTGGCCGGGAGGCAATAGCGGAGCAACCACGCGACCTGCTCCTCGAAGTAACGATCCTGCCGGTTGAAATGGTCGGGGGTGAGCAGCATCCCCGTGGTCCAGTTCACCGACCGGAAGTATTGGTCGCGTTCCGTCACGCGGCACTCCTCACCCCGGGCGAACCCAGATAGCTGTTGACACCTAACGCGGCTTCACGGTTCCGATCGCCGAGGACCGCCGCCTCGGTCCGGTCGCCGACGATCCATCGTTCCCTCACTTCGGGCCGGAGGTGCGCCGGCAGCACCAGCCGGTACAACGCCAGCCGTTCCCGGCGCATGTCGGGACGGTTGTGCCGACGGTAGGTGGCGAGGTCGACCGGACCCAGGTCAATCTCGACCACCGTCAGACTGGTAACCCCGTCGCCCACCAACGCGTCCACCCCGAGCCGCCCGTTCATCGATCCAAGCCGGGTCCTGCCTTCGGCCGGCACCGGAGCGATCCCCGCCACCAGCCGAATGGGCGATGCGGGGATCCGGTAAACCGCCCTGAGCGCCAGCGCCGGCCCCTCGGGCCGCCCCGCGATCCGGTGGAGCGACGGGAGGAGCCGCGCCACGTCATACCAGCGTTCCTTCGGCCAGGGTGCGGAGGAAAGCCGGAAGATCTCCACGATCCACCGGTTGGCACCCTCGGGATCGTCCGGATGAAGGTCGAGCAATCCGCCGGCCGCCCGAATGTGATGGAGCAGCCGGAGAAAGTGATTGTCGAAGAGGGCAAACAGCTTGTCGATCCGGAACTCGCCGTCCGCGCTGTCGCGCATCGGGAACGGCGCCGTGTCGAGCGCCCCTGCTCCCGCCACCTGAAGACTAATTCGCGACTCGGGGCTGAGCGTCTCACCGGCCGCCGGCCGCTGGCCGACGACGGTGCCCTTCACCCATCCCGGCCCCGCGCTCGCGAGGACGATCCGGTCCATCTCGACCCCGAGTCGAAGCAGCGTCGGGATGGCGGAATCGAGCGAGTGGCGGACGCCGCGCCGGGGCGATACTAGATCGGGCATCACACTCATCGGGACCCGCTTGTCGAACGGACTACCACGTGAATCCGCTGGCCGATCATGCACCGCTCGGTGAGGTAGCGCTCGAGTTCCGCGGTCAGCCGCTCGAACTCCGCCTCGGGATCCGCGAAGTCTTCCGGGGAGGCGGTCACGGTCACATGGGTCACCAGGTTGAGCCCGGCACCGGTGATTTCCGAGGCGCCTTCGACCCGGACCTCCCGCACTCGAGGCTCGGTGGCCCGCACGGCGATCTCGATATCTCCGGCGGTCACGACCCGTTCCCGGGTCCTGAGCAGTTCAGCAAACCGGTCGCGGGCATCAGAATAGACCGGCGGCGCCGCACCACCCTTCGACAGGGTCAGGCTCGCCACCCGCGCGATCGGATTTCGGGAGAGTTCGGTGCGGACCTGCTTGATCTCGCCAGCTTGAATGGCGTTGCCGGACTCCCCGTCGCAATACAGAAGGCGGAGCACGGCATAGGTGTCGAACCGCCCGCTGGCCTGCTTGGCCGGCGCAAATTCGAACCGGGCGTTGCCACGGTAGCGGTAACGGCCGGTACCGGGAGGCGCCTCGAGGTCGGAGATCTCCAGATATGGGGTACCCGACTCACCCACGACGCTCAACACGCCCATCACGTGCCGATCGGTCGCGCCTAACGGCCGATGGCTCACCACCGAGCCCATCCGGTCGAAGTCGATCTGCTCGCTCCAGGTTTCGACATTGGAGACGGTCACGCAGTTGACCGCGAACCGGGCGATCTGGTTGGCGAGGCCGCGGGTGCCGGCGGGCAGCGGGATCTGGAGCCACACGAGCGGCCGGTCGAGCGCTTTCTCGTGCCCGGGAGGCAGCAGGCGAGGCACGGCCTCGGCGATGGCGGGCGGAACGCGGGAACGCCACCGGCGATCCGCGCCGATCTCGGGCATGAGCCAGAGCGAGCTTCCGAACACGCCGCCGAACAGCGGCACCACTCGGGCCACTTCGGGTTCCGCGACGGCCGGGTCGGGATCGGAAAAGAACCGGAGGCACCGCATCCCACCGCGTCCAACGCCGGAACGGAGCACGCCCCGTTCGGTGACCCGCCCGTTGTTGTCGAGCAGCTGCCAGGGACTCCGGGCGAGCACTTGATTGATGGTCGAAGCCTGGCCGACGCCTTCGACGAATAATCCAATCCGGCTCAAGTGTCCGGGATCGGCCTCGAAGGCCAGGAAAATGGTCGGGGCGGCCCGGCCGATGGTGATCGGGGTCGAGTTACCGGGGAGAATCGGCTGATTCACCCAGGGCAGCCGGGCCCCGGCCAGGGTCGACAGGCGGCCGGTCTCGTAGACGGCGGCGAACACCAGATCGGTGGGGGCGATGTCGACGGTGGCGTCCGGGCAGAAGACGATCTGTTCGCCGCTGGCCTGATAGCCGACCAGCTCGGTCTCGGGCGAAATCGATTCGCGGGCCTGCAGCTGAGCGAACTGAATCACGGCCTGGGCGGGTCGGGCAAGCCGTGCCGGCATCCCGAGGCCGCGAATCAGGTCGTCGAGCGCGGCGGCGAAGAAGACCTGATCGGCCTCCTGGTAGACGCGATCGACCTGGACGGCCAGGGCGTGAAACAGGGAGCCGAGAACGGGATCGGGCTGGGCCTGCGCGCCGGTGACCTCATAGAGGCTCCGGGTGAAATGCTCCCGCAGCTCCCTGGCGATGTCGGTCGCCGAGCGCTCGGGGGGGCGGAGGCTCTTCTGGTCGCTCACCGGTCAGGCCCTCAGCTCCTCGGCGTAGCCGGATCGGCGGTTCGCTGGGGAGCGGCTTCTTTGGGCGTCTTTCGGTCGCCCTTGTCGAAAGCGGCGGCCTTGGCGGGCTTGGCGCTGACCTGCTTCCCCATGAAGCCCGGCGGCTGAATCTGCACCATCGTGCCGACGATGTTGTTGATCGCGCCGGCCACCGACTCGACGTTCATGCCACCCTTGATGATCGCGTTGAGCCCCGAGAGTGCCGCGTCCATGCCGGCCTTGAGCGTCACGTTGGATGAGGCGTCCACGGAGAAATCGCCGCTGGCCTTGATCACAATGTCGCCCGTGATGTCGTGGACGAGCTTCTTGGCCTTGAGCCGGATCTCGTCCTTGGCGTCGAGGGCAATATCGCCTTCGGAGTGAATCGTCACCACCGGGTGCCCGCCCTTGTTGGTGAGCTGGATCAGACACTTCCCTTCCGGGGTGTGCAACTCGATCGTCTCGGCGCCATCGTCGTCGAGCAACTGGATGGTGTTGCCGCTCTTCGTGATGATCCGCTTGGCGGTGTTCTTCGCAGCGGTTTCCGGCGCCTGATCCTTGCCGTTCCAGAGCGACCCGATGATGACCGGTTGTTCGACGTCGCCCGCCACGAAATCGACCAGGACCTCGTCGCCGATCTCGGGCAGGAACATGATCCCGCGACCGCTGCCGGTGTGCAGACTGGCCAGCCGGGCCCAGGTGGTGGCGTCGTCGGTCTGCCACCGGTATTTGATCTTGAGCCGCCCCATCTTGTCCGGATCGACGTCATCAACGACTTCGGCCGTGACCGGGCCGCGGATCGACGGCCGTTCGGGGCGCTCGAGGCTGGAGAAGTTCTTCCATGGCGTGGCGACGAACCGGCTGCTGTAGTGCTGGTCGG
>JAYUZK010000048.1:0-9290 GCA_043751835.1 Gemmatimonadota bacterium
GGCGCTGCGGCCAGCGCCGCGGAGAGACCACGGGTGGCGGGCTTCATGAGTGGCGAATGGAAGGCGCCGCTCACCTTGAGCGGCATCACGCGCTTGGCCCCGGCTGCCTTGCAAAGCTCTCCGGCCCGGCCGACGGCCGCCGGATCGCCGGATATGACGGTTTGATCCGGGGCGTTCAGGTTGGCGGCCACCGCCACCCCGTCGCCCTCACCGCTGGCCTGGGCGCACGCGATCCCGACCTGCTCGCCGGGGAGGCCGAGGACCGCGGCCATGGCGCCCGGGCGCTCGGTCCCCGCCTGATGCATCAACTCACCTCGCCGCCGGACGAGGCGGGCCGCGTCGACGGGGGCGAGCGAGCCCGCGGCGACATAAGCGCTGTACTCGCCGAGACTGTGCCCGGCAGCGCCGACCACCGGACCAAGCCGCGGTCCAACGACGGCGAGGACCGCCGCTGAGTGGGCTAGAATGGCCGGCTGGGTGTTGAGCGTCTGCTGGAGTTCGTCTTCCGGGCCGTCCCACATGATCCGCGTGAGCGGGACGCCTAACGCCTCGTCGATCGCCCCGAGGGTATCCCTGGCGGCCGGAAACCGCTCGGCCAGGTCCCGGGCCATCCCGAGCTTCTGGGCGCCCTGCCCCGGAAATACGAGAACATTCACCATCGGAGGAGAACAGCGCCCCAGGTGAAGCCGGCGCCGAAACTGACCAGGAGTACGAGGTCCCCCGGGTCGAGCCGGCCCTCCTGGTCTGCCTGAGCCAGCGCCAGCGGAATCGACCCGGCGGATGTATTGCCATACCGGTCGACGTTGACGAACACCTTGTCCATCGGCATTCCGGCCTCGTTGGCCGTGGCGGTGATGATCCGGAGATTGGCCTGATGGGGGACGAGGAGCTTGATCTGCTCGGCCGTGATTCCGGCCCGGTCGAGCACTTCCTGGCAGGCCTGGGCCATCCGGCGAACGGCAACCTTGAAGACCTCCCGACCCGCCATCCTCACGTACATGCCGCCCTCGGCGACCAGCCTGGCGCTCGGCGGTTCGGTCGACCCGCCGGCCGGGATGTAGAGAAGCTCCGCGAGGGTGCCGTCCGCCCCCAGCGACGTGCCGAGGATGCCGCGATTGCCGCTGGTGCGGGTCAGCACCGCAGCCCCCCCGCTATCAGCGAAGAGGACGGCGGTACCCCGGTCCTGCTGGTTCACGATCGCACTGAGCCGGTCGCCGCCGAGGACCAAGATCCGGTCGTAGGTCCCGCCCGCGATCAGGCCCTCCGCCACGGTCAAGCTATAGAGCCAGCCCGGACAGGCCGCCACCACATCGAATGCCGCCGCCGTACCGCCGCCGAGCTTGGCCTGCACGTCGCATGCGGTCGACGGAAGCCTTCGATCCGGGGTGCAGGTGCCGCAGACGATGGCCTGGATCGCGGAGAATTCGAGGCCGGCCTTGGCCAGGGCTTCTCGGGAGGCGGTAACGAACAGGTCGGACAACGCCTCGCCGGGCTGCAGGATCCGGCGTTCCCGGATTCCGGTCCGATCGACGATCCACTGGTCTGAAGTATCGAGCCGGGCCTGCAGATCCGCGTTGGTGACCACCGTGCTCGGCACCGCCGCCCCGAGGCCAGCGATCATGGCGAACGGCCGCTGCACTAGGTCTGGCCCGCCGGCAGGTGACTGGAGAACTCCGCCCCGATGTGGGCGTTCAGGTTGATCTCGACCGACTGGACGGCGACGCGGATGGCGTGCTTGATCGCGTTGGCGTTGGAACTGCCGTGGCAGATGATCGAAACGCCCTTGACGCCCAGGAGCGGCGCTCCGCCGTACTGGGAGTAGTCGAGCGGCCGGAACGCGCGCCGGGTGGCCGGCTGGTCCCAGAGACCTTCGTTGGCCGCGAGCTGGCGGACCAGGCCGAGGACCGATTCGTAGAATTTGAGGACGACGTTGCCGACGAAACCGTCGCAGACCACGACGTCGATCCGGCCCTTCTGGTGGCCGCCGAGGATGTCCCGGCCCTCGATATTGCCAAGGTAGTTGAGCCCGACCGACTGTTTGAGCAGTTGGTGAGCTTCCTTGACGATGGGGGTTCCCTTGCCTTCCTCCTCGCCGACATTGAGAAGGCCGACGGCGGGATTGGGCCGGTTCACGATATCGCGCATGTAGACGCTGCCGAGATACGCGAAGCCGACCAGTTCACGGGCCGAGCATTCGACGTTGGCCCCGGCGTCGAGCATGAGCACGGTGCCCTCGAGGGTCGGCAGCAGGCTGCCCACGGTGGCCCGTTCGACGCCCGGGTGCAGCCCAAGGATGATGGTGGAGGCCGCCAGTATGGCGCCGGTGTTGCCGGCCGAGACGAAGGCCTGAGAGCGGCCGGCTGGCTGGAGGGACAGCCCGATGACGAGGCTGCTTTTCCGCTTCTTCCGGACCGCCTCGAGGGGCTTTTCGTCCATGCCGATGACTTCCGCCGCCTCGACGAGTTCAATCCGGCTGCGGTCGACGGCGGGGTACTTCGCCAACTCCGCCTCGATGGCTGGCGCCTGCCCGACCAGCTGGACGATGAAGTCGCCAGGTAGCTCGGTCAGCGCACGCGCCGCGCCCTCGACTTCCGTCGCGGGCGCGTGATCAGCCCCCATCGCGTCAAGGGCGACGCGAACCACCGTCGTCAGTCCTCGACCTCGAGACGCTTCTTGCCCCCGTAGTAGCCGCAGGACCCGCAGATCCGATGGGGGATCCGGGGCGAGCTGCAACGCGGGCAGGCTTGCAGGGCGAGACCGGCGGCCGAATGATGGCTCCGGCGCATCCGCTTCCTGGACTTGGACGTTTTCCGTTTGGGTACCGCCATATGATCCTCAGCGTTCCTTGGTGCCCGTGCAGTTGCACGGACCCTGGTTCAAATCCGCACCGCACCGGGGACAGAGCCCGGCACAGTCTTCACGACACAGCGGGTACGAAACCGCCGTGAGGGCCAACTCTTCTCGCACCGCCCCGGTCACATCAACGTGGGTAACCGGCTCGATCAGCGGATACACACTCGGGTCCTCCTGCAGATCCGGATTGGTCGAAAACAGGGCCTCGACCGTGGCGCTCACCGGGTGGACGAACTCCTTGAGGCAGCGGCGACAGGCGACGTTGGCCCGACCCGTCCACTGCCCCCGCCAGAAGAAATCGCCCCGCCCGGTGGTTTCGAGCATTCCGGTAACGACAAGCGGCTCAGCCAGCACGATGTTGAGCCCCTCGAATAACGAGTCAGAGGCCGGAATGGCCCCGGTCGTGGCGATTGGTCCATGCCGGAAATCCCGAATGTCGACCCGAAGCATAGCCCGTAAACCTAGCTGGGAAACAAGCTTAGAACAAGTTCGGCCCGAGGGTCAGCCCCAGAGACGGGGTCGCTCGGCCTCGGTGAAGAAGAAGCCGATTTCCCGGGCGGCATTCTCATCGCTGTCCGACCCATGGACCGCGTTGCGGCCCTTCGACTCGGCATACAGTTTCCGGATCGTTCCCGGGGCCGCCTCGGCCGGGTCGGTGGCGCCGATGGCGGTCCGGAACGCCATCACCGCATCGTCCTTTTCGAGGGCCATCGGAAAGCAGGGACCGCTGGACATGAAGTCGACCAGTTCGGCGTAGAACGGCCGGCCCCGGTGGACCTCATAGAACGCCTCCGCCTCGGCCCGTGAGATCCGGACGAGCCGGGCGGCGCGAACCACGAAGCCATCCCGTTCGAGATGGACGACGATGTTGCCGATATTGCCCTTCTGCACGGCATCGGGTTTCACGATGCCGAGTGTCAGACGTCCCGCCATTGCCGACCCCTTATTTCTTCAATCGTTCGGTGATGAGCCGGACCACGTCGGCCGGCCGCTCCATGACGCTGATTCCCGCCGCCTTGAACGCGGCGATCTTTTCGGCCGCCGTGCCGGATGAGCCGGACACGATCGCGCCGGCATGCCCCATCCGCCGCCCGGGCGGCGCCGTCTGACCGGCGATGAAACCAACCACGGGCTTGGTCACGTGCTGAGCAATGAAACTCGCTGCTTTCTGCTCATCGGTCCCGCCGATTTCACCCATCATCACGATCGCGTCGGTCTCGGGGTCGGCCTGAAAGGCGGCGAGAACATCGATGAAGTTGGTGCCGATCACCGGATCGCCCCCGATGCCGACGCAAGTGCTCTGGCCGATCTGGTGGCGGGTAAGCAGGTTCACCACCTCGTAAGTGAGGGTCCCACTCCGCGACACCAGCCCGACCCGGCCCGCAGCGCAGATCGGCCCCGGAATGATGCCGACCTTGGCGACCCCCGGCGTGATCAGGCCCGGACAGTTGGGGCCGAGAAGTCGGGCGCCCTTCTCCCGGACGAACGGCATCACCTTCGCCATGTCGATCACCGGGATCCCCTCGGTGATGCAGACGATGAACGAAATGCCGGCGTCGGCGGCTTCAGCGACCGCGGCGGCCGCGAAGGCCGGTGGGACGTAGATGACGGAGGTATTGGCGCCGGTTTCCTTCACGGCGTCCGCGACGGTATTGAAGACCGGGACCTTGGCCTCGAATGTTTGGCCGCCCTTTCCCGGGGTGACCCCGGCGACCACATTGGTGCCGTAGGCGATCATCTGCTTCGAGTGGAACGAACCGTCTCGGCCGGTGATACCCTGCACTACCAGCCGGGTCGAGGCGTTGATGAAAATACTCACTTGGCCTCCTTGGCCAGGGCGACCGCCTGCTTGACCGCCTCGTCCATGTCGTTGAGCGCCTTCATACCGACCCCTTCGAGAATCTTGACCGCTTCCTTCTCGTTGGTTCCGGTCAAGCGGATGACGATCGGCAGATCGACCTTGAACTGCCGGGTGGCCGTGACGATGCCGTTGGCGACGTCATCAGTCCGGGTAATGCCGCCGAAGATATTAAAAAGAATCACCTTCACCGCCGGGTCTGCGGTGATGATCTTGAGGGCGTTGACCACCTTCTCCGGATTCGAACTTCCCCCGATATCGAGAAAGTTCGCGGGTTCACCGCCGTAGTACTTGACCAGGTCCATCGTCGCCATTGCAAGGCCGGCGCCGTTCACCACGCAACCGACGTTGCCGTCGAGTTTGATGAAGGTCAGGTTGGCCTTCCGGGCCGTCACCTCGCTGGGCGCTTCGGCCGACTCGTCGCGGAGGGCCGCGAGGTCGGGCCGCCGATCGAGTTCATTGTCGTCGATCGAGATTTTCGCGTCCAGGGCGAGGACGTTTCCGTCGGGTGTCGTCGCGAGCGGGTTGATCTCGGCGAGGGACGCCCCGTTGGCCATGAAGACCGCGTAGAGCTGCTCCATGATCCGGGCCGCGGCCCGGACCTGATTGAAGTTCTGGTAGAGCTTAAGGGCGAGGCCGAGGGACTGGTGAGGCATCAGCCCGAAGCGGGGATCGACGGCGAGGCGATGGATCTTCTCCGGCGTCTTGGCGGCGACCTCTTCAATGTCGATGCCGCCGGCTGAACTCACCATGAACAGCGGCCGCTGCGACTCCCGGTCCATGATCAGACCGACGTAGCTCTCGGAGGCGATGTCGGCGGCGGGTACGACCAGGACCGTCTGCACTACGAGGCCCTTGATGGTCATGCCGAGGATCCGGCCGGCATGCTCCTTCGCCTCGGCCGGGGTCTTCGCCAGCTTCACCCCGCCGGCCTTACCGCGGCCGCCGGCGTGAACTTGAGCCTTGACCACCACGGTTCCACCGATCCGGATCGCGATCGCGTGGGCCTCCTCTGCCGTCGTGGCCACGCCCCCGTCCAGCATCGGAACCCCAGCCGCCTTCAGCAGCTCCCGGGCCTGGTATTCGTGCAGATTCACTGATGCCGCCGTTCGATTCGGTGAGAAGCCGGTAAAGTAGTCAGACTCATAAGCCTCAACAATGTCTTGACTTAGGGCTTCGGCTCCGGGATGGCGCCGCCGGTGACCCGAAGCAGCTCGCGGAGATAGGCGAACGCGCGTCCGAACGCTTCGAGGTCGCCCCTTTTGAGGGCATCGTCGGCGCGGTCGAGCCAATTCCGCGCCTGGGCAAGCCGGGTCCCGACCTCGGTTCCGACCGGGCTGGGTGCGATCTCGCCGCGAAGGTTCTGCCAAGCCTCCTGGTAGGAGCGACCGGCTCCAAGTCTGCCCGCGAGGGCAACATTGACGAGAACGAGCCCCCCGCCGCCAGCCGGTCCGACCGCGTAGCTCGGCTGGTAGGCGACAACGGTGTCGCCCCGGGTGGTGAAGCGGATCAGGCCAGATATGTAGTCCGAGCCGGCCGCCCGAACCGAATCCCGCAATTGCTGGAAGAACGGGAAGCGCTCCCATCGCTGTTGGAGCTCTCGCGGACTGCCAACCCCGAGCGAAGTGTCGGTTGACACGATCCGGGCCTCGCCGAGACCGGTGGCCGGGCTGACCATGATCGTGGTGATGCGCTGGGCGTCGCCGGTGAGAAATGGGATACGGATGGGGTCGGCGGGAGTGCCCGAGCGGAGGATGGGCGCTTCGCCGGCCGCCGGGCGTCCTTGCCGAGCTTCGTTCATGCCCAGCCAGGCGCTGCCCTGGAGCACTTGGGTCTGGACCGCCATTAGCCATGGCGGCGTGCCGAGATTGTCACTCACCGCCGTCGGGATATTGGCGGCGGGCTCGACCAACGGTGACGCCACCCGGCCCCAGGCCGACGACAGTGAATCGGCATCAGGGCGGAGGAAGACCCGGACATCCCCTCCCCGGGCCCGCACCAACCCGACGAATCCGGCGCCGACGTAACCGACTTCGCGGCCGCGCCAGACCGCCCGCCGCGACCCGGGAAACCGGTCGAGGGTCACAAAACCGTCGGAGCGCCAGTACACCTCGCGGCCGAGCGCGAGCGCGCTCGGGGAAGACCACTCGATGTAGGGGGCCACCGCCTCGAGACGTTGCACCGGATCGAGGCGCCAGGCGATCTGCTGACTCGGCTCGGCGCGGAGCGCGGCCCCAACCTGCAGCGCCCAGGCGATCGCGATGCGACGGATGGCGCTGTACAGCGGCACACCGGGCGCCGCCGCGGCGAGATCGAACTCGGGCGCTCCGGGACGAATACTGTGTTGGGTCAGGGTGAGATACGGCACGATGCCGGGGGAAAACGTCTCGTCGCCCCAGCGGAGCGAGGTGATCCCGCCGGTCGGGCCCGTGCGGTCATCGGCGACGGCAACCACCGTCGGTTCGCCATTCGGGACGGTGCGAATCACCATCCAGACCCGCCTCCAGGCGGATCCGACCCGCACCATGCCGGGGAGGATGTCGGCGACCTTGGCGCTGTCGGTGCTGGCGACGCGCCCGAGGGCCTGCCGGTCCCAGAGGGCCGGCTCCGCCTCGGGGACGGGACCGGTGGTGGTGGCGAGCCGAAGCCCATAGGCCGCCGAGTCGACGCGGCGGAGGGAGACGAGTTCCTGAGGGCCGACGACGCCGTCCGCAGCGCGCGACGCGGTCAGGATCGCGCCGCCTAACGAGGCGAGACCGAGGCCGACCCAGCCCGCGGCCGCGACCACGAACCGAAACCGGATTCCCCAAAGGAATGTCAGCACCGCGGCCGTTGCGGCGACGAGGACAATGACCTGGGACACCGTGGCACGGAGGAGAAATTCCGCGGGGCCGATCGCCGCGCTCTGGCCGGCGGCCAGGCGATACGGAGTCAGCGCCGCCTCCCATCCGATCAAGAGCGCGGCGGCGACCATCAACAGGGCTGTCTGCAAGCGCGTGTGCGGCGAAATCCAGAGCCGCCGTTCGACGACCTTGATGTTGCCACCGACCAAATTCGCGGTGGTCACCGCGACGATGGTGGGGAGCAGCATGGCGACCGCTCGGTCGTAGAGGAGTTCCCAGAGCGGTAGATTGGCCGCGAACCGGCCGAGGTCGATCTGGAGCAGCGGATCCGCGACGCCGAACTGCACCCCGGCGCTGGCGACGAGGATGGTGGGGAGCCAGGCCCCGGTGCCGCCGCCGACGGCGACTCCAAGTACTGTGGCGGCGGCCCCGGCGATCCAATAGACCGCCCGGGGCGACCAACGAGCCAGGTTAGGCGGCGGCTCGGCGAACCGCAGCATGACCGACCGGGTAACCCACAAAAAATGGCCGGCGAACCAGACCAGGGCGACGGCGAGCCCAATCAGTTCGAGGGCCGCCTCGAGCAGCGCAAAGCGGGTTCCTACGAGGGCGGCCGCCTCGGACACTCGCCCCTCCCAGAGCCGGTTGGTGGCGAAGACCGCCATCCACCGTCCGAGCACGAGCGTCGCGACGAGGGCCACGAGCCCCCAGAGCGCGCGACGCCGGCCGGCTTCCATTGTCAGGCCTCGACGCCTTTCCCCGCGAGCCAGCCCTTCATCTCGGCGCGATACTTGGCCAGGGCGGCCTCGCTGGTTGCCTCGAACCGCATCACCAGAACCGGCTGGGTGTTCGACGAGCGGAGCAGCGCCCAGCCGTCAGGGTAGGCGATTCGGACGCCGTCGATGGTGTTGACCTGATACCGGGCGCCGAAATGAGCGGCCGCCTGTTCGACGATCCCGAACTTGACCTCGTCGGGGCAGGCGACCCGAATCTCGGGCGTGGCGAACGTCCGGGGCAAGTCCGCGAGGAGGCGGTGGAGTCCGGGTGGGCCGGCCGCGATGATCTCGAGGAGACGGGCCGCGGCGAACAGGGCATCATCGAAGCCGAGGTAGTCGCCGCCGAAGAAGATGTGGCCGCTCATCTCGCCGGCGAGCGGGGCGGCAAGCTCCTTCATCCGGGCTTTGATGAGCGAATGACCGGTCTTCCACATCTCGGGGCGCGCCCCGGCGGCGGCGAGCGCCTGGGCGAGGACTTCCGAGCATTTGACATCGAAGATGACGGAGATGCCCGGCCCGAAACGACGAACGGCGTCGCGGCCGAGGACGACGAGCAGTTGGTCGCCGAAGATCACCGTGCCGTGTTCGTCCACGGCACCGATCCGATCCCCGTCCCCGTCGAACGCGAGCCCGAGTTCAGCGCCTGTGCGGCGAACCTCGCGAACGAGATCGGCGAGGTTCTCGGGGACGGTTGGATCCGGATGGTGATTCGGAAAGGTGCCATCGGACTCACAGAACAGCGGGGTCACTTCGCAGCCGAGGCTGCTGATGACTTTTTCGGCAATCAGGCTCGCGACCCCGTTTCCACAGTCGATGACAACCTTGACGGGCCGCGCGAGTCGGTGGCGGCCGATGATACCGGCCGCGTAGGCCTCGAGGACCGAGCCATCACTCCGATGGGCCCCGGCCCCGGCCTGCCAGGTTTCGGTGACGATGACGTCGTAGAGGTCGAGAATCGCA
>JAYUZK010000049.1:0-4374 GCA_043751835.1 Gemmatimonadota bacterium
GTTTCATTGTTGACCCACATCACCGACACGATCGAGGGCGAGCGGGCGAGCGCGGCGTCGAACGCGGAAAGATCAGTAATACCGTCCGATCCCGCCGGAAGGATCTCCTCTTCGCCGCCCTGTTTGGCGACTTGATGGGCGGCGGCGAGGATCGCTTTGTGCTCGGTGGCGGTCGTCACCACCCGCCCCGACTCGCCGCGCCCGCGGGCGGCCATTGCCGTGCCGATGATGGCCAGGTTGTCGGCTTCCGTTCCGCCGGACGTGAAGATCACCTGGCTGGGCTCGACGCCGACAGCCGCCGCGACCTCGCGCCGGGCCTGTTCGAGGCCGGCTCGGGCGGTCCGACCGAAACGGTGGCTGCTCGACGGGTTGCCAAAGCCCGATGGGCCGAGGAACGGCAACATCGCCTCGAGCACCTCAGGCCGGACGGGGGTGGTCGCGGCGTGATCGAAGTAGATGGGCCGGTTCATGGCAGGGATTATAACCCCATGTGGGAGGGGCGGTTAGTTACATGCTCTGGACGCCGAGGGTCGCGACATCGTCGACGAGGACGGTCTCGTGGGTGAAGAATGGCTCGCCATATCGGGCCCGGATCAGAGACCCATAGTGCGCGCTCTGCGTCTCGACCAGGCTGTAGAGGTCCTGACCGGTCGGGAAGAGCTCCCCGGCGTTGGTGGCGCCGTCGAACTGGCTCGCGTAGCAGCGGATCGCCGCCATCTTCCGGTCGAATTGGGCCGAGATGTCGACGACGAAGGATGGCTTGACGGGGTCTTCCCGATAGGCGAGCGCGTAGAGGATCTTGAACGGCCGGTGCGGGGTGCCGGCAGCCGGATACTTGGCGAGGCCGGCCAGAAAGCAGGCGTCGCGGCCCAACTCGGAGGTGATTCGGTGATCCGGATGCCGGCCGTCCGGGAAGGGAAGGATCACGATCCGCGGGGCAAAATCGCGGATGGC
Source organism: Gemmatimonadota bacterium (assembly GCA_043751835.1). Taxonomy (GTDB): domain Bacteria; phylum Gemmatimonadota; class Gemmatimonadetes; order Gemmatimonadales; family GWC2-71-9; genus SHZU01. Next base: position 955 of record JAYUZK010000049.1, read on the forward strand.
TTCGACGACGGCGCGACGGGTTTCCTCGGAGTTGGCGATCCCGGCGTCGGGGAGCCCGAGGTTCTTCCGCTCGATGGTGCCCAGGACCCCGGCGGCCCGGGCGGCTTCCTCGGCGCGGATGGCAGCCGATCCCCTGGTCCCGGTCTCGCCGGCGGTCAGATCGAGAATGGCGGTCCGGTGGCCTTGGTCCGCGGCCTTGATCAAGGTCCCCGCGCAGGTCAACTCGACGTCGTCGCGATGGGCCGCGATGGCCAGGATGTCGATGGGGTTCACCGGCTACTCCGGATTGGCAAGAGGAAACTCGACTTCGAGGGTCCCACCGGGCGGAACGGCCCGTCGGTTCGTCGGGCGATCTGGACCCGGAGCACGAGGGGCGTCATTCGTGGCGGAGCGCCTCGACCGGGTCCATCCGGGCGGCGCGGTTGGCGGGGTAGAGGCCGAAGCCGAGGCCGATTCCGATCGAGACGGCCACGGAGACGACCGCGCTCCAGAGCGGCGGGCTCGCGTCGATCTTGAGCGCGAACTTGATCACGCCCCCGCAAAAGAGCCCGGCCCCGACCCCCAGGATCCCGCCAAACATCGTGAGCGTGGCGGCCTCGACCAGGAACTGCCAGAGAATTTCGCGCCGGGTGGCGCCTAACGCCTTGCGGGTGCCGATTTCGCGGGTCCGGCTGGTGACCGAGACCATCATGATGGCCATGACGCCGATCCCGCCGACCAGCAGCGCCACGCCGGAGAGCGCCACCATGACGAGAAAGAAGGCACCCGTCAACTTGGCGGTGATTTCGAGGAGCTGGTCCTGGGTCAGCATGTCGAACGTGTCCGGCATGCCGGGGCGGATCCCGCGGTGGCGGCGGAGGGCCACGGCCGCGGCGTCCCGAACCTCATCGATCGATAAGGCCGGGTTCCCCAGCACGATGATGAACTGATCGATCGTCTCGTTGAAGCGGAAGGAGCCCTTGGCGGTGAGAAACGGCATGATCGCCCCCGTCGATGCGCCCCGGGGACTGAAGACGTTGTCGGGCGGCTGCCAGACGCCGACGACCTGGAGGGCCCGGTTGCCCATGCGGACGAACTGCCCGACGGCGCTCCGGCTTCCGAACAACGTCCGGGCGACCTCCGCGTCGATGACGACTACCGGCGCCCCGCTCCTGACTTCCGAGGCCGCGAAGAACCGACCTTCCGAGAGGCTGCCGCCCTGCAGATCCATGAAAAATTCGTCGCCGCCGAAGACCTGGGTCGTCTGCGTTCGGGCATCGCCGGCTTCGATCCGGGAAAAGAATTTGCTCCAGACCGCGGCGTGGCGGATCCCGGGGGCCCGCTGGATGGCCTCCGCATCGGGCCCGGAGACCACCGGCCGCTGGCGAACCTCCGGTGGCAGATTGTCGGGGTTGACCGCCGTGCCAAGATTGAAGCGCAAGACGTAGAAGGTGTTCGGAACGGCCGCGTTGATGGCGTTGAAGATCTGGCCCCGGATGCCCTGGACGATCGAGGCCATGGTCATCACCGTGGAGACGCCGATCACCACGCCGAGAATCGTCAGGAACGAGCGGAGCTTGTTGGCCCGGAGCGAGTCGAGGGCCATCCGGACGCCTTCGCCGATGTTGGGAAGGGTCATCGCTATTCGGCCCGGAGCGCGGTGATCGGGTCGAGGCGGGCGGCCCGGGTGGCCGGGTAGACGCCGAACATGATGCCGGTGCCGGCGCCGAGAGCGAGGGAGAGGACGACCGACCAGGTTGTGACCTTGGCCGGGAGCGGGCTCGCGACCGAGATCAGGCCGGCCAGGGCCGCCCCGGCGAGGACGCCCATGATACCGCCGAGGGTCGACAGGATGATGGTCTCGACCAGGAACTGACGGCGAATGTCCTGCTGGCGGGCCCCGAGGGATTTGCGGAGCCCGATCTCGTAGGTCCGTTCGGTGACGGCCATGAGCATCACGTTCATGATCACGATCCCGCCGACCACGATCCCGATGGCCACGACTGCGGGCACGATCAGGAACAGCACCGAGGTGAGAGTGGTCCAGAAGGCGATCAACGCGTCCGCCTTGTCGACCGCAAAATCATTCTCTTCACCAGGCCGCAGCCGATGGGCCACCCGCATCGCCTCTTCGGCCCTGGCCATGGCGGAGGGAATCTCGTCTGCCTCCCGAACCTTGACCGACACCGTGGTCGTGAGCCGGCGACCGTACATCGATTCGAAGGTCGAGAGCGGGGCCAGGATGAAGGCGTCGAACGACTGGCCGAGAACGCGACCCTTCTTGGCGATGACGCCCTTGATGGTGATGGGGAGTCCGCCGATCCGGATCGTCTTGCCGATGGCCTGGTCGGCACCGTCGAACAACTTGTCGGCGATGTCGAAGCCGACCACGGCCACGTAGCGCCGTTCCCGCACATCCGGATCCGCGAGGGGAGCGCCGGCGGCGAAGGCGTAGTCCTGGACAACCTGGTATTCGGGCGACACGCCGAAGATGAGGACCGACCCGAGTTCGCGGTTCCGGTACACGACATCCACCGACGGGGTCGGCCAGCCGGACTGAATGGCGACGGCCTGGGCGTCCGGGAGCGCGGCGTGCACGGCCAGCGCGTCGTCCTGCGAAACGAGGGGGCGACGGTTGATGCGCCGGACGTCGTTGTCGGAGAGGAGCAGGGTGGCGATCGGCGCCCGGCGGATCTGGAACGAATTGGTGCCGATGATGGCGCTGGTGAGGTTGTCCCGAACGTACGCGTTCATGCCCTGGATGATGGCGACGACCGCGACCAGGAACCCCACCGACACGATGATGCCGAGGAGCGTGAAGAAGGAGCGGAGTTTGGAGGTCCGGATCGACTCGACGGCGAGGCGAATCGCTTCGGCCAGCGGCATGGTCGAAAGATAGCCTTCCGGCTATTCGTACCGCAGGGCTTCGACCGGGTCGAGCCTGGCGGCTTTGTTGGCGGGATAGAGCCCGAAAAAGATGCCGGTGACGACGCTCGCCACGAGCGCGGTCACGACCGACCAGAGGGGAACCGCCGCCGGAATCGGGGTGAACGTGTTCACGGCCCACGCGATCGCGCCGCCCATCGCCATGCCGATGGCGCCACCCAGCAGGGTGAGCGTGGCGGCCTCGACCAGGAACTGGAGCATGATTTCGCGGCGGGTGGCGCCCAACGCCTTGCGGACGCCGATTTCGCGGGTCCGCTCGGTCACCGAGATCATCATGATGGCCACCACGCCCACGCCACCGACCAGGAGGCCGACGCTCGAGAGCGCCAGCATGACGAGGAAGAAGCCGCTGGTGACCTTGTTGTAGGTCTCCAGGAACTTGTCCTGGGTAATGATATCGAAATTGTTCTCCTCCGCCGGCTTCAAACCGCGCTTGATCCGCATGGCGGAGATCACCCGGTCCTGTGCGTCGGCGACGGAAACCGAGTCGGCGGG